>JAUWCF010000199.1 GCA_030609445.1 Thermoplasmatota archaeon
AGAAAGAAAAAGTGGTAACACCCGTGGTTTCGTCGACTACTATTACAAAATTTCCGATAAAGATATTTTCAAAAAAGCAGAAATAAATCTAGATAAATGCTATTCTAGTATTAAAAAAATGCTAGTTGAACTCAGTAGCTAACATTTTTACACGAATCAGCGGTAAAATAATAATTTTATCATTTTTATAAAATTGATTTCGATCATCCTGTTCGCATTAAGCTTTGTCAGAGTAATTCTTGACAAATTTTTAAGCATCAGTAAGATGTTTTTCCGATCAGATGCCAGAAATACAACTTCGAAGAATATGGTATGCACTCATCAAACGTCTGTGATTCGTCAAAATTACCAGCCAGACCTACAATACGGCAGATGGCCGAATATTCCAAACGTTAAAGATTGGCAGAAGCAATTGAAAGATGAATCGTTTAAACTTCTTGATATCAGCTCGTCTGAGATGTCTGGAAATAGTTCTAAGCCCATTTAGGAAAAGTCCAACCATTCGTGTCTTTCCTCTTGGAGGTTTCCGAACGTCACCTGACATTTCCTTTTGATCTCCTTCAAGTACACACAAGACGTAAGCAAAAGCAATTACAATCAGTAAAGTTTCTATTCGCTTTGGATTGGTCACTCTAGTTTTCTCCAGATCGAATGCATTGGTTTTCCAATCTTTATGCATGGACTCGATATCAACCCTTTTTCCATATGTTTTATCAGCTATAGTAGGATTCGCCGATGTTGTTGCAACAACCAGTGGTTCATCATATTCTTCTTTCCATGTCAATAAGACATTCATCTTAAAACTGCTATCTCGTGTTAATGTTTGATTGTATAAGATATGACGTGAGCCTTTGACCATATTTTCGATCAGCGTGGCTACTTTTATTTCTGGTGTGTAATCACTATTCAAGTATATGCTAGATTTTATTCGCAGTGTTGAATCAATATCATATGTACATTTTAGCCATTCAGCAAGTTTTGGGCTGCCGAACTCTCTATCACCAAGCACGTGAATAAGCTTATCAAAAAGCCAATTCATCTGTCTTAACCCTTCGATAACAGGAGTTAGAACACGTTTCCACTGCTCAAAAGAGCTACATCCCTTCCGTCCAAAGACTATCCAAAATAATGGAAGAGCACGACCTTTATAACTGACTGCCACTGACAGTATGTTGATGTACTTGAGGCGTTTTTCCCATTCAGTACGATCCATTATCAGTACTATCTCAGGAAGTCTTTGGAGAAGCGGACGCATCAGATAAATAAGTGGTATTACTGTTATGGATGGCGATATCCGTTTATTTGACAAAAATCGACGTATACGTTGTATACATGCCATTATACCAGCACCTTCTGTGGATATGTTTTCACCCATTTTTGAAATATGAGCTTTGTTATTTTCCAGGAGACAAACTATCAATTCTGAAAGTGTTTTTTTCAATGGTTTTGACAGATCTAAATGTATTGCCATGAATAACTTTAATATACTCTCCTCAAGATAGGTATATGTTTTCAATGCGCATCCCTATTAGGAAACTAATAGGGGTGTGCTTAAAAAATGCTAGCTGCTGAGGAATGCTATCCCGGAAGTTTTAGCAAAATATCAGTGACATTGGTAACTTTTACCAACAAATTCTACCAATATGACAAAAAGTGTTAGCTACTGAGGGGATTACACTTAATTCTGCTGAGGAAGAATTTATTGTATTTTTAAAAGAACAAGATAGACCCCTCTCCATTAAAGAAGCAGCTGAAATGTTTAAAAAAAGGAGTAGCTCATGGGTTTACAACCACCTTGAATCATTTGTAACAAAGAATTTAGTTGAAGTATCCTATCAACAAGATGAATCAAATAGAAATATCACACAGATGAGAACTACCCAATATGAGGAGAATATTGGAATACCATCATCCT
>JAUWCF010000216.1 GCA_030609445.1 Thermoplasmatota archaeon
GTATTGCAATAATTGCAGCTATAGTACTTATGGTTGGAGTTGGATTTAGAAACCTTAGTATCACTTCTGCTGAAAACCAGGTGGAAATAGACTGTAGAATCTTAGAGTCAAAACTATACACGATGCTTGGTAGTGGTATAGCAAGAGATGTTGACGAGATCAATGCAGCTGATGGAACAAAAAGAAGTATTGCGTTTAACCTTCCAGATAGTTTAATGTATCTATCGTTTGGTGTGGATCCGGATACAGATAACAGTGGAGTGCTTGAGACGGGTTTAACTGAAGACGGATCAACAATATTCTATCGAGTGGCAGGTGGCAGCAAACACGTATTATGGCTTGAAGATGAATATAGATTAAGAGAAGGAAAATACATTGATGATAAATGGGTGATAAACGGCGATGGACAGGGATATATACTAACAGGCGGAGGAGTAGCAACGCTGACGTTCGAACTGGTACAAAAAAACCATGAAACATACATACTTATCCAAGCAACAGATAACTTAAATCCGTAGATATATGGAGTTTTTAAATGCAGGAAGTAACAATAACGTTTCATACAGATAGTTCAAAATCTGTTACGTTAATCTGTGAAGTGGCAGGCAGTATTTTTGCAAAAACAAAAGGATTGATGTATCGATCGTCTCTTCCTGATGAGCATGGTATGTTTTTCCCTTTCTTGTTTTCATCATATCAAGTTTTTTGGATGAAAAATGTAAAAATCCCTCTTGACATAATTTTTGTCAACAACGACTTGAGAGTTCGTAAAATATGTGAAGCCTTTGCAGATTCAAACATATTGCATAAGGAATATTGGGCGTATGGATTATGTAAATACGTTGTTGAATGCAACAGAGGATTTTGTAAAAAACATAAGATATCTGTGGGGTCTAAGGTATCAATTGAAAAAAGTTGACTGATCAAAAAGACATGTTTTTAAAGAATAAAGCGTTATATCATTATAGTTTCGGGGGAGAAATCTTGTTATACAAAATGGAACGAGTGAAAAGCATGCTCGTAGGATTTGGATTTTTAGGTTTTGCATTATCGTTAAAAAGTGTTTATCCTGGGAGAGATATGGTTTTTTAGGAGCAATTATTGTGTTTCTGGTACTCGGACCGGCTCTTGTGTCCTACAGAGGAAAAATTCATACCAAAAATTTGGTGAAGACATAACGATGTCCTTTTGTTTCATAAGATGCAGGAATACTCTAAAATGTGACAACGTTTATGAAACGGTACTTGTTTCATCATCTAATGGATTTTGATGCTAAAAAACCATCACATATATTTGCTCTGGTTATCCTTGTTGTTGCTTTTGCAGTAGTAATATTATTGCCGGCATATTCGTTTTTTAATGCCCCTCTTTCAATAGATTCAACTCAGATCGAAGAGGCTTCAGGATTATTTCGAATGATTGTTGAAATAATTGCTCTGCTTATTCAAATCCTTCTTGTTGCCATTGGCATATTTGTTATTGTTCCGTTTATCTGGTATTTTCTCGTCAACAAGCTTT
>JAUWCF010000016.1 GCA_030609445.1 Thermoplasmatota archaeon
TAGCAGAGTATAGCATGACAAGAAGCTATTAAAACCACTGTTAGTACAATAATAATGCCCATACTATTTTAGTCTAACAATTCATACGAGCAGAACATCGTTCTTTTGTCTGATGGACGTGAGGATGATTGAATTTGTAATCCTATAACCATTTCATAACCTAAAAAGCTATAGAATAGAACAATATTGTCGACCTGAATGGACGTTCTAATTCGGGCTATTGATTTATCAAAAACAATTGGAGGTAAATTATTATTCGAAAATACGTCATTTGAAGTGCTAGATGATAATTGTATTGGAGTTATCGGTCCAAATGGCTGTGGGAAAACCACGCTTTTTAGAATTCTTTTAAAACAAGTAAAAGCAGATGAGGGCGAACTCCGGATTAAAGACAATTTAAAAATAAGGATTCTAAAACAGACAGCTATAGATATGCAAGATATAACAGTTCGTCAATTCATCACACAAATAACAGATGAAATTGGAATTCAACAACAGATCAAAGAATATGAAAAACAGTTAGAGAACCCAGCGATTTACAATTCATCAAAATATGAAGGAATACTTGAGAAAATCCAAAAACTACAAGTTTCCATAGGTCAAGCTAAAAGCAATTCACATCTGAAAGCTACAATAGAAATCCTTAACGATGTTTCTTTAGGGGGACTTTCACCAAACCAAAAAATAGGTGTTTTATCTGGTGGTGAACGTCAGAAACTGGCTCTTGCTAGTGTTCTTGCTCAGCCTCGTCAGTGTGATCTTCTTTTACTTGATGAACCAACAAACCATCTTGATATTGAAACAATCGAATGGTTAGAAGATCAATTAGCTGATATTTCATGTGCGGTTATGATGATTACCCATGATCGTTATCTGCTTGATGATCTTGTAGATCGAGTATTTGACTTCCAAAAAAACCATATCAATATCTTTGATACAAATTATGAAGACTATACAGAACAAAATCGTCTTTCTCAACATATCCAATATCAGGAATACAAAAAAGCAAAGATCAAAATAAACAAACAAAAAGCATCAATACAAAAGATGTCACGTCGAAATAGATATGATAAACAGATTACAAGTAAAATAAAACGGCTTGAAAAATTTCAACATATAGAAAATCCAGTAATCAAAAATTATCTGCTAAGATTTCATTTCAAAACAGTTTTTAAATCTGGAAAAAATATTGCAGATAGTAACGGAATCTCTAAAAGTTTTGATGAAAAAACTATTCTTGATAATGTAACTTTTGAGATTTTCTCTGGGCAAAAAATTGGTTTGATTGGTCCTAATGGTTGTGGTAAAACCACTTTTTTAAAGATTTTAACTGGTGCTGAAAAATCAGATGGTGGAGTACTTAATGTCAGCCGAGGTGTCCAATGGGGATATTTCGATCAAGGTCATCTTTCCCTAGATCTTAAAAATACTCTTATTAACGAGATGTTAAAAGATCATAAAGAACTTAATGAAAACGATGCAAAGGCATTGCTTGGTCAGTTTAATTTCAAAGGAGATAAAGTAAATAACTCCATATCTCAGCTTTCAGGAGGTGAGCGGGCTCGGTTGGCTTTTCTTCGTCTAATAATGCAACCATACAATTTTCTTATCCTTGACGAACCTACAAACCATATGGATATGCAGTCAAAAAAAGCAATTGAAGGTGCATTGAATTCATTTAACGGCACAGTAATTGTGGTATCACATGACCGGAACTTCCTGGATAACGTGACTGATACCATATTTCTGATGACGGATAATGCAATTAAGACGTACAATGGCAATTATTCTATGTTTAGACTTCAACGTCAAAAAGAATTAAGAGATATGACTGGAAAAAACTTAGCGTATCTTTCAAAGTCTGGTCTTAAAAAATATGTCGTAAAAAAATCTTTTACTGAATGGAGTACTAAGACAAAACATAAGGTAGATGAAACAGTTTATATTGGTGATCATAACGAAAAACTGTATGAATGGTCCATAAAAAGTGGGTGCCTAAAACTATGTAATAGATGAATATCAAAAATCTGTTTGCCTAGTAGACTATATGTAACTAATCTATTCTATCTAGAATTACTATATTTTTTTCCATTTTGACATTTTGACACGATAGCTATATATACCAACAATGACACATGTTATCATTGTATCTGTGGTGGAGATGAGAAAAGAAAAAGAAAATAGTGCTGACAATTGGCTTTATCGCATAGAACTTTTGCAGAGAAGAGATAAAAACAAAACAAAAAAGGATTTATATAAAATTTTTTAGGAGGAAGAACATGAATGGAAAATGTGTGGATAAACTGATTGGTAAATACTGTAAAATCATCACAAAAGAACCTGGGAGAGAAAGAGCAAGCGTTGTTGCTGGCATAATTATGGAGATCGATCATAATGCTGGATTTCTCACGATTGAATCCACTCAAGGAATTGATTGTCTTAATATCGATACAATTGTGGCGATAAAACCAAGAAGCGAAATGAAATCAGCTCAATAAATTCAAGAAAGTATATTATACAGATGTTGTATTCAGGGCAAATATCTTACGGGATAAATTTTTATTGAAGACGTAAAAAGAAGAGGACTGTATAATGCAACCATCAAACGAAGCATATGACCGAGCTAGTACAATATTCTCCCCAGATGGAAGACTGTTTCAGGTTGAATATGCTAGAGAAGCTGTAAAAAGAGGGACAACAACAGTTGGATTAAAACATAAAGACGGTGTCGTATTAATTGTCGATAAACGAATCAGTTCATCTTTGATAGAACCTGATTCTATTGAGAAGATCTTTCAGATAGATGATTACATTGGATGTGCTACATCAGGACTCATTGCTGATGCACGTGCATTGGTTGAAAGAATTCGAACGGATGCTCAGATAAATGAAATAACCTATGGTGAAAAAATACCGATTAAAACACTTGTGAAACGTATCTGTGATTTCAAACAGTCATACACACAATATGGAGGAGCAAGACCATTTGGCACGACTCTACTCATCGCAGGTGTTGACGCGACAGGGCCACAATTGTTCGCAACAGATCCTTCTGGTGCTTTTATGGAATATAGGGCAAACAGTGAAGGAGAAGGCCGTAGTGATGCAATGGCATATTTCGAAGAAAAATATAAAGAAAACATGACTCTTGAAGAAGCTATTGATATGGGTATCAAAGCGATTCAGAAAGGGTCTAAAGGAAAACTGAATCCTGATGCCATTGAAATAGCGGTAGTTGATACCAAAGAAAAATTTCGAAAATTATTACACGATGAATCAAAAAACTATGTGAAAAAAGTAATTGATGATCAAAATTAACCCTATATTTTTAGTTTAATTACCTTTGCGTTGAGGTTGTTTTGTAATTTTAAAGAAATATTCTATCCATGCATCTCTAACACTTGATATGGTCTCATGTTCTATCATCTCTAAAACATCCTCTTGTTCTTTAGTCGTCGCTAATTTTTTCATTAATGATAAATTAACTTCTGAACCTTCTTCTTTAACTGGTGATGGCGTAGGTCGAAATAATTTTCGTAACCTAGATTTCTTTATCTTTTTTGCCTCATGAGTCATTGTATTACACTATTTTAATATAGTAATCATCTATTATAAAACAGTTTCCATTTACATCATGTATAAAACAAATACTGCTAGGCGTTAGTTCCGCATAAACATTTTTTAGCATAAGATACAACCTAAGTAATCAGACCAAAAATAAACACTATCAAGTATATTCAGGAGAAGAAAAAGAAAAACGAATAAAAAAACAAGGTTTACAGAATGATATCAATGTTGAGTCTTTCTGCAAGCTCTTTATATCTATTTCTAATAGTTACCTCTGTGACACCTGCTACCTCAGACACCTCACGTTGCGTCCTGCGTTCACCACACAATATTGATGCCACATAGATAGATGCAGCAGCAATACCTGTTGGACCACGGCCGCTGGTAAGCTCTGCATTTGCTGCTTCTTTTAATATATCCATTACCTTTTCTTGAGCATCACTGCTAAGCTTTAACTCACTGCAAAACCTTGAAATATAATCCTGAGGTGTGGTAGGCAATAACTTTAACCCAAGTTCACGGGAAACATAACGATAGTTTCTCCCAATTTCCTTCCTTGACATATTAGCTGTTTGAGCTATTTCATCAAGCGTACGTGGAACATGACACTGCCGACATGCAGCATATAACGATGCAGCAGTAACACTTTCTATACTTCTACCACGGATTAAATTTCTCAGTGCTGCTTTACGATAGATCATAGCAGCAGTTTCCCTTACAGTCCGAGGGAGGCTCATGCCTGATGCCATTCTATCAAGACTGGAAAGAGCAGATGCAAGATTTCTCTCTGTTGCATTATTAATTCTAATTCTTCTCTGCCATTTTCTCAACCGAAATAACTGGGCTCTGTTTCTATTTGGAATTGATTTCCCATAAGAATCTTTGTTTTTCCAGCTAATCATGGTACTAAGACCCTTATCATGAATCGTATATGTCATCGGGGATCCAGTCCGAGCTCTTTTCTCATGTTGTTCACTATCAAATGCACGCCATTCTGGTCCATGATCAATTAAATCTTCATCGATAACCAGTCCACAATCCTGACATACCAACTCTGCTCTAGAATAATCCTTACTGAGATGGTTGCTCCCACATTCAGGACACATTACAGTTTCTTCTATTGTTTGTTTCTCTTTGTTTGTCAATGAAATCAAACCTATAAAACTCTGAGTAACTCAGAGTACGTCAGAAGAGGAGCGATATCCTTTATATAAACATTCCCACAGAAAGAGTTTTTCTGATAATGTATGTACAATAAATCATTTATATATGGAAAAGAGCATATTATTAGTTGCGACTTTTCATCTGCTGGTCTTATGCTACCGCTTCAGACTACGCAGTATTCCCAACCGCAACTAATAAATCAGCCAATAGTTAATTTTTCAGTAAAATAGAATTTTCTCACGCTAATATTTCTCATAACTTTTATGAATATCCGGTAAGGGCTATAGTTCGTGTTAGTAAAGCTTCTCTTGACTATGTTTGGAATGGAATAGTAATCTCTAGCTATTCTTCTGATGCCTTCTGCAAGTTCTTTCTCTGTAAGATTCTTCATGGCGTAATTAACATTTCCCTCACCATATTTTGACCAGTCCCGACAAGTAATTTTTCCTTCTTTTTCATATCTTTCAAAAAGCGGTGTCCCTGGATATGGTGTTACAACGCTAAATGATACTTCATCAAAGCCCCAGTCATAGATAGCTTTTAGGGTTTTATCAAATGTTTCTATTGTGTCAAAATCAAATCCAAACATGAAAAAACCAGTAATCATCATACCGTAGTCTCTGATTTTTTTAACGGCTTCTCCATATTTTTCAACTTTATTTGTTCCTTTTCCTGCAGCGTCAATGTTTTGTTGGGAGATAGATTCTATTCCAACATACCAGTTATAAATTCCGGCCTCGCTGGCAAGCTTTAAGAATTCCTCATCACGAACAAGTACGTTTATGTTTCCGAAGCATTCGAAATATTTATTGAGTTCACTCATTCCTTTAAACAGTGATTTTGAATATTTTGGATTAATTGTCAGAGATGCATCTGCAAAAAATATGGATTTTGTCTTTATTGATTTCATCTCATCTATCATGTGGTCAACGGGTCTTGTACGGACCCTGTTTCCTTCAATTATTCTCATTGCACAAAATTCGCATCCTACCGGACAACCTCGTGAGGCTTGAATCGGTTCGTTAAAAGGATTATATGAGCCGATATCATGTCTGGCTGCGGGTATCTCCTTCGGATCTACAAATCTTTCTTGTCGATAAAACGGTTTTAATTGATTTTTCTCGATGTCTTTTAGAAGTCTTGGGAGTGTGAGTTCCGCCTCGCCAACAACAATACTATCTGCATGTTGTTTTGCTTCATCCGGCAAAAGCGATGGATGATATCCTCCTAAAAAAACTGGTATTTTTTGTTTTCTGAACTCTTCTGCAACTTCATATCCTCTAATGGAGTTGTATGTCATACAAGAGATACCTACGGCGTCATAACTTTTTTTAAAATTAATTTTTTCAATTCTTTCATCGACGATTTCTACTGAATGCTCAGGTGGTGTTATTGCTGCAAGTTGTTTAAGAGTTAGCGAAGGGTAAGTAAATCTTGTAAAAAGACCATATTTTGCATTAGGATGTGGCGCTACATATAATATTTTCATGGTATCCCGTCGAGAGTCCTACTTAGACTTGCTTATAGGATACAGGGTTTATTTCACTATGCTTTATAAATATTCCTAAAAACTAGTGTTTTACAGGCGATATGCCTATTTTTCGATTAATTGATGCCTTGCAGTTATGGCAGACACCTTGAGCGATTTCACTTTTTTCGTGCATATCTTTCCCGCATGCCCAACAATAAAAGTCTGCGCTGCCCGTTGTTTTTTCCTTTGCTATTTTGCATGCATTACAGATGTTTAATTCAATTTCGTCGACAGTGTTTAATTGTTTCCCGCATATCCTGCAGAAGAAGATTTCATCTTCCATTGTGTTTCCTCACTTTCTCCATGATATCTGATTTTTCTAGTTCAGATGATGTTTGCTATTAGTGATATAGTAAATGTAGTTGATTAACGTTTTCTTCCAAATCAATCATTAAATTTAAATTTGTCAAA
The DNA here is from genome assembly GCA_030609445.1 of Thermoplasmatota archaeon. Classification (GTDB taxonomy): domain Archaea; phylum Thermoplasmatota; class E2; order DHVEG-1; family DHVEG-1; genus JAUWYM01. The sequence goes on from JAUWCF010000016.1 coordinate 6,674, forward strand.
TTTAAATATAAAACAAGCTTATATTAATTATATACATGAGAAATATCTTAAAAGTTGCTGTTGTTGTTATCGTAGCAATTCTGCTATCCGCTTCGACATATGTTCTATTTTTTACAGACGTTGTAGACAATGGTGAAGCTGATGATGTGGCTCCAACAATCGATACAATAATTGGGGATACAACAGGTACAACAGGGAAAATAACGAATGTATCGGTAACATTTTCTGATGATGTTGAGGTGACCGGGGCGATACTATATTACAAGACAACGAGTGCAAGTGATTGGAGTTCTACATCAATTCTTAACAGAAATGTTGATCTTAGTATTCCATCAGACTCTAATGAAGATTGGTACTATTATGTGACAATTGATGATGCCGCGGGCAACGGCCCCGTTGGTGATCCTTCAACAGATGGGAGTGTCTACTATACTATTACTGTTTCTGAAGAGAATGAAGAATTTGTACATACTGTTTTTATCGAAGAGGGGACAGCGACAGATTGTCGATATTGTCCAAATGTTGGAGAGATTCTCGATACTTTGTATGAGTCGAATGACTATAATTTTTATTATGTCCGTTTGATCGAAGATGCGAATGAAGCAGCTTCCAATCGTTTAAAAAATGAATTTAATAATTATGGAAATCCTACAGTTTATATTGACGGGGGATTTAAGGTTATACGAGGGGGTCTCAATGAAGAGGATATGTATGCAGAAGCAATCAGTGTTGCTGAATCGCGAAATGTTCCAAAAATAAAGGTTACTGTTAATGCAGAATACGATAATAATACTAATGAAATACTTTGTGTGGCAGAAATAGAAAACAAAGAAGCGGAGACCTATTCTGGGAATCTACGGTTATATTTAACAGAGAAAATATCTTCCAGCTGGAATGACTACGATGGTAAGAAGTATCACTTTGCTTTCATTGATTATATTATTAACAAGGATATATCTGTTGATTCTGATGGAAAAAAGCCGTATCAAGAAACTTGGGACATATCAGATTTGATACCTGAGAATCTGATGATTATTGCGGTGGTATTTAATTCAGAATCTGTCGGGCAGTTTGCAAATCCTCCAGATGGGAATCCTTTTGATGCATATTATGCTGATGCAGCCGATGCTGCAGAAGTAGTTGAAGGTGGTGATCTCCCTCCCGAAGTTGGGATTACCTTGCCGCAACAAGGAAAATTGTATTTCAGAGGAAAACCGATCTTGGAATTTTTATATAAAAATAGATTATTGAACAAAACCAGATTGTTAGGTAAAATAACAATTACTGCTTATGCCACTGACGACTCAAGTATCGATAAAGTTGAATTATATATTGACGATGAGCTCATTTCGACCCTTGAAGAAGAACCTTATGAATGGAGCTTTAGGAGTCTTTCAACATTTAAAAAGATACTTCCTCCATATATACACACAGTAATGGTCAAAGCATATGATGATTCAGGGAAGATATCGACAGATAGCATCGAAATCTGGGCTAGATTATAGCCTCGCCTATTTTTTAAGTAAATAGTTTCTTGCTATTCATTGTTGCAACTATATTTCTAGCCATAATTAATAAGAAAGGATATAACCCTAACCTTAATCCACGCGTAATTCTCCTTATCGTATAAGGAATCGAATAAAATTCTGAATACATTTTTTGCAGTCCTTTATGTATTTCATCAGGCGTCATTTGTTTTGGTTGAAAAAGAACAGTTTTAAGAGCAGGATGCTTAATATATTAGCACGAGTTGATTGAGGGATAATATGAAAATAGTATTATGTAACGATGGTACTTGTCTACCTCCAAAATGCCCAGTTGTTGATGTACGAGAAAGTCAAGTTGTCATTGGAGAAAAAGACAACGTCTGTACTTTAACAAGAGAGCAATTTGATATACTCAAAGAAAAAATAAAAAACGACGAAATCTAAGAAAAGGTTTTTCCTTTCTTCATTTTTTATAGATTTTTACTGTTATTCTGGGATGTATCCATCTCTGAATTCATTATAAAGCTCGATACTTGCTTGCATTGTCTGTGTTAGAAATGATATGCGTTCTTCATCAGTATCTCCAAATGTGCCATAGATAGAGGCAAAGTAGGGTTTTACTATTCCTCGATCATATTTCAAAGTAACTATCGTACACATGGGTCGTGCTCCTTGCCCTCCAACATCATACACCTCGTATGAATCCCGCATTTCTTGGGTGGTGTGATCAACGTTATTATAGAAATACGCGACCGGTGAATCTTCGAATAATGTCGTTTCAAAGAAGACTTCGTCCTTTCCATATTCAACATTGAAAAAATCTTTAATGACTGAATAAATAATATCACAGCCATGACATGCATCCGCACTATAGTGTAAAAATACTACTCCTTCTAGTAAATTTTCAAGAACAAAATCTGGATGATTTTCTTTATTTGCAGTATCAAATATATACTCTAAGTCCAGTTTTGGTTCTAGTTTTATACAACTAAGACAAAGAACTGACACAATTCGGGTATTAATTTCATCATAAACATCGGTAAAAACAAGCATTCCTCCTAATGACCCAGAGATAAGAAGTAATGCAGTGATCTGGATAACAAACATTTTTTTCATCTATACCCTCTCATATGAAATAATGTGTTTTGAACATACCTTTATACATTTTCCACATAATATGCATTCAGGATCTCTATTCATCTCTGGAACATTGATGCCCATTGGACATATGTCACTGCATGCATTGCAATGAATGCACTTTTCTTTATCTATGTGTATATGTAAAAAACTTATTTTGTTAAAGGGAGCCAAAATTGCTCCGACAGGACAGAAATATCTGCACCATCCACGTTCGACAATAAATATGAGGATCATAAAAAGAATAAAGACAATCAGGGCAATCATAAAGAACGAGTTTGGTACAAATTTTCCAGGATAGAGCACTAAAATGGGGATGGTTCCTGTGAGAAAGCCAACCGGACAAATATCTGTAAACATAAACCCAATAAAATATGAGGTTACAAGGGCAAGTCCAATAAGGTTGATATATTTGATGTAACGAAGGTATTTCTCGATTTTATGTTGGCCAAGCTTTTGTGCAAAAGAATGATTTTTTATCCGTCTGGCTACTTTTGCAGTGCCTCGTTGAAGAAGTCCAATAGGACATGCCCAGCCACAAACTGCTCTGCCACTTAGTATGCCTATTGTGCCTAAGATGAGAAATGGATATAACAGAAACTTCCAGGTAAAGCTCCCTTTATAGATGCTTTGTTCGATAGCTCTTATAGGGCATGCTGAAGATGCAGTAGGACATGCATGGCAATAAAAAAAGGGAAAACAAAGCCCTGTTTTGATGTTGAGGACTCCTAGATTTGCATAGAAAAAGAAAATAATTTGAGAAAGAAGACGCTTTTTCTGAAGTTTCATTATAATCTCTTTCTTCTCAATATTATTGCTCCAGCGATAAGTGAAAAAGAACACCGAGCCTTCAGCACTCCGGGAAGTCTTTGTAGAAGTGCCAAATGTGAAGTGGGAAGACATAGGCGGCTTGGAGCGTGCGAAACAGGAATTGAAGGAGGTTGTGGAGTGGCCACTCAAATATCCTGATGTTTTCTCGCTGTTAAATACAAAGCCGCCGAAAGG
>JAUWCF010000102.1 GCA_030609445.1 Thermoplasmatota archaeon
ATAACATATCCTTGTACTGCATAGTGTTAAAAGATGAAGCATCAAAAGAAAGCGCTCTTCCACCAAGGAGTGATTCTTTTTCAAATATTTTTACGCTATATCCCTGTTTTGTAAGGAGAGCACCGGCAGTGAGACCACCGACTCCAGCTCCGATTATACAGATAGTTGCTTTGTTATTCATTTACATCCGAGGCCTAAATAGTTTTTCTCCGAGTAACGGTGCAAGTAAAATATACCACAATATAGGAAAGGCAATCAACAGAACTGAAGGAAAAATTCCAATACTTCGAACCAGCAAAAGTGGGACAATTGAGTAACGCAAAAAGGATTGTAACGCAATATATCTTCTGATAGTATTTCTATCAAATGTTTTAATGGAAAGGAGTTTTGCACTGACAAGTATCACCCCGAGAGCTGCCGCTGCTAGAATTACGATTTGCCATAGATAATAATCATATTCATAGAAAACAAAGGGAACGAATATAAGAAACGCTGAAAAAAATCGTATTCCCATCCCAAATGATTTAAAAGAAAGTGGTATGAAAACGTTTTTCCCATCAACTTTTACTCCTGATTCAAGTGCAATATTTTTTACTCCTATAATATAGTCATGATCAGCATCTTTAATACCGCCCTCAACTGCATTCATATGTAATAAATTATTAAAGGTCAAGATAAAAATAATCCATGTAAATATCGTTGGTTCACCAAACGATAACGCACCAAAAAGAAACACAAACGCTACCGATAGTGCTACTAAAAAATCCGATCCAACAATTTTTTTTCCATACAGATTATAGATACTTCCAAGTATTCCTGCTGAAAAAATACAGAGCACCGCTGCAAATTTATATTCGTCAAAAGTTTGTCCATACCACAGTATGAAGATAAATAAGAACGCAAAAAAAATGCAAAAAACAGAAATAGCGATAGCATTAACTCGCGATACAGCACCGCTCACCAGAGGCTTTCCATGAAGCTCTTTTACGAGTTTATCAAGGTCTACATCAGCATAATCATTAAGAATAAATCCATAAATCGCTGCAAAAGCACCTATTATAAAAAGAAGCAACAGGCTATAAATATCAAAAACTCCAACTGACAAAGCTCCAATGACTGGAGGAATCGCCAAGCCACCAAGTCCAGGGAGCCTTAATAGTTTAGCATATGCTACAATCTTATTCATTGAGTTTCAGGAAAAAGTTGATGCTATTTGAGTTTTTCTGATATTTTACATGGTTTTCGGCTGTAAAATTGTTCCATGAAGAATTATATTTGAAAGAATGAAGCCAAAAGCTGGAAAAAACACAAGAAGACCTGCCCATGGCGTCAACATCATCAGCATAATAGGAACAAGTGCAAAATTAGTAATGTAATGACTTCCAATAAGTTTTCTTGCTTTCATACGATCAAATCGTTTCATTGAAAGTAGTTTGTGAGAAAGGAAAAACATCAGCAAAGCAATAACACATATTACTGTCCATTGGAAGTATTGCAAAATTGAAGGATCTTGAACATGCCAAATAAAATAAAACGGTAAAAAAACAAGCAAAATATTTACCAACTGAATAGTATATGCAAGCAATTTATATCCTAAAGATACCTTGAGATTTCCGTTGACAACTCGTACACCCATTCGTATCGCCAGTGTTCTTGCTCCCTTTTTAAAATCGTTTTCAACATCTTTCATTCCACCGGCAACAATCTGCATAAAAAGTGCCTGAATTGAACCTAATATACACACAATCCAAACAAGAGGCGTAATGGCAAAAAAAGTACCTGCTACTGTGACAGATCCATATAAAATCAAAAAGAAGATACCTAACGAAACAAAAATATCTGTAAAAGGATATTTCTTGCTTACGAGATTATATATTGTTATAAAAAATCCTGAAATAGCGAGAATTACAATAGGAAAGAGAATTTTAGTAGTATACGCAATATATAATGAAACAGCAAATGCAGCCATCAGAGAGAGGAACGCAAATACTTTCGCATTTTTTATAGAAATCGTACCACTTACCAATGGACGGTCACTTATTTCTTTGGAGGATTTATCTATCTTATAATCAACAATATCATTCAGAACAAATCCATAGGTATGGCCAAGAAAACCTACAAGAAATAAAAGAAAAAGAAAAAAGATATCATATTGCCCCATAGCAAGAGCACCCATAACTGGAGATATACCTGTCAAAACTGCATTGAATGAACGGGCAAGCTTCAGATATTCTCGTATCTTCATATCGGAATCTCAGAAGTAAAAATAGGATAAAAACCCATCGATACAAAAAAACAATTGACTGTCTCTAGTAGGACTAGCATCGTTTAAAAAAATTTCAAATATTCAGAAATCTCAACACCATCTATCTTTCTAGAAACATCACCCATTACAATTTCTCCCGTGTTTCTTACATGATGACGCCAGTAATTAACCGTAGGGACATGAATATAATGAAAATGAAGTGACACTATTTTTATATTCAGACAAAGGAGATCGTTCTCTACGGTTAAACGCCATATTGTTGGAATTATTTTACCATGATCTTCAACTTCTCGTTCAACGGTGAAACGTATATCATCACTGTTAATGGATACGTACTTGTTATCTTTGTTTAAAACGATAAGAAGTTGTTTCTTTCTCCTATTTTTTGTAAGATTTGCCCAAGTAATATTCATCGAATCAAATGGAATTTTTCCAAAATGATACCCTTTATTTACAAATGGCGCATACATAGGATAACTATTATGGTCATGATATCCCTCACCTGAAACACTTATTTTTTTTCCGTTAAGAAAGATTGTTCCTTGTACGTTAAACCGCGGGATAGCAAGCCAATCACCTAAGAAAGTTTTTCCTTTCCAAGGTGTCGTTGTTTTAATAAACTCTAAATCAACTCCATCTTGTTCATCACCTAAGGATACCTGAAAAATCCACTCTTTTGTATCATCATTTATCTGTCCATTAAGTATCTGTTTCTCATTTATCATTAACTGTGGTTTTTCTTCTGATCCATAAAAATGCCTGTAAGAAGTTTTTTTCCGTAGACTCGTGATCAACTTATTGTCTTTATAGATAAACAATCCTGTTAATACCCGGCTAAGAAGACCCAAATGAATAACATTTACTAGAGCTACGATACTGTAGTTATTGTCAAGCATAGCATCGTAGTACCATGTTTCTATATGACCGAAATTTTTCTTCTTATGAAGCGCATCATCCTGTATGGTAATATCCTGAAGTATGAATGTCTTTGAAGCGATTGAAATCACCTAAATTTTGTTATCATTATCAAAAATAGCATCATAAGAGTATCGGCAATATTTTTAAGACATGCCGACTAATCAAGGAAATACTACGCAGCATTCTAGAAAACTTATTATATATTATATTACTGCCAATACGCAACCATGAAGTTTAAAGAGATAAAACCAACTGATTCCAAGAATACGTATCGTTTCTTAAAAGCAGTTGACATAACACCTACAGATGATGCATTCCATGGAAATATCAACCTTTTAGATATTGAATGGTGGTATTTTGATGCTGTTTTTGATAATGGATACAGCATTCATGTAGGACTTCGGACGTATCACATTCGAAATAGTGGCATTATACAATCAAGAATCACAATCTATAAAGATGGAAAAACAATTGTTGAAACGTTAAAACCATTTTTGTTTTCAAGTTTCTATACTTCAAATGATCAGCCCATTGTGAAGATCAATGACAAAACTATCATGGAGTTTGATTTAAATCATTTCAAAAAAACAGGGGAATGGAGATATCATATAACAGTATCAATTGATAAACATGCATTTGATCTTACCTTTACTGGCATTACAAAAGGTTGGAAGATTGAAACATCTAAGACATGCTGGGCTGTTGCACTCCCAAAAGCAAATGTTTATGGCACAATAACAGTAGATGGACGTGAAATACCAGTTAAAGGTATCGGTTATCATGATCATAACTGGAATTACTCTCCAACCACTGCAGTTAGCAACCTTGGATGGTTTTGGGGGAGAACAACCGCTGAAACATTAAACATTACTTGGTCAAAAACAATGGAAACAAAAGAAAAAGGAGATCTTCTTGCCATAATAAATCAAGATAAAAAACATGTAAAGAACAATACTGAATTTTACAATGTCCCTCCATCAGGCATTTCTTTTATTCCAAAAGAATTTATCCAGAATCATAATAAAACAATTCCAACTGAATTTGATTTGGAAATTTCTGATCCTAAATCACATAATAAAACATCAATTCAAGCCAAAATATCTATGAAAACATATGACCTACACCACACAAGGATTTTTACAATTCATTACTGGAGATATCATGTAAAAACAAGCGGAACAATAACGCTAGGTTCAACAACTGAAATATTAAACGACAAACCGCAGATCATCGAATTTCTAAGTTTCAAATCATAGGATTGCAACTCACTATTTCATACAAATTTTTAATAAAGAGTTTTCTATCACTTCTCACGATGATAATAACAAAGCAGAAAGAGTTCCAGGAGATAATTACTTCTGTTGGCAAAGGCCCTGTTTTTATCATGGGATGCAATGAATGCGCAACATTATGCCATACTGGCGGCGAAGACGAAGTCCTTGCAATGAAAGATGCATTTGAAAAGAAAAACATTCAAGTTTCAGGATGGATTGTCCTAGAACCAGCATGTCATC
>JAUWCF010000030.1 GCA_030609445.1 Thermoplasmatota archaeon
ATTATAAGGAGGAAAATAAAGAAAGATTTAAATCACACAAGGCACATTCCCCTGTTAGGAGGTATGAATATTATGGCATTTGTACATGATGGTTGGACTTTATATACCATGGACGTAACCTTGAAAGGTGGAAGAAATCAAACAATTTATTTCTTCAGTAAAAGAACGCCAAAGAATGGAAATCCTTGTGATAAACCTGACAAGTATACCGTCGGTGTAAACAAGAGAACTGGACTTCCATACTTAAAGAAGAAGTAAAACATTTTTTATTTCTTCTTTTTTCTTTTTATCCTACATATGGTAGTAGTTGATACATGGTTCTTTAAACAGGAGATTTATTAACTGATTTTCACTTTTAACGAGTAGTTTTCTATGCCAAAAAGACATAACAGAAAAAAAGAGCTACAAAAAGAAATAGCGAAACAACGGATTCAACGTTTATTTTTGCTTGCAGAACATTATGCATTAAACGGCAGGTTAAAACTTTCTGATAGATATGTATTTTTAGCACGTAAAATTTCTATGAAGTATTTAGTTCCAGTTCCGAATCAATTTAAACGCCGGTTTTGTAAACATTGTTATTCGTATCTTCTGCCAAGTGTCACCTGTAGGACACGGATTCATAAAGGTAGGATTGTCACCTATTGCAATAATTGTAAGAGATATATGAGAATGCCGCTGCAGAATCGTCTGGTAAAGTAGTCCTTTTCAGGGTAAAAAACGATGGAGAAGTATTGTTTTTTGTCAACAGATGTGTTACCCAATATACTTAAATAACATATGGTTTATTACCGATACCCACTTTATATACAACGGAAGAGAATTGATATGACAACAGCATTTGATGTTCCTGCAAAAGAATTAATAGACGCGTTGACAAAGAAATTGCAGAATGAAAAAGAGATCGCCCCACCTGGATGGAGCCACTATGTGAAAACAGGCGTTTCAAAAGATAACCCTCCAGAGGATAAGAACTGGTGGCATATACGATGTGCTTCTATTCTTCGGAAAATCTATATCAACAACGGTATTGGCATTGAACGCTTGAAAGATGAATATGGCGGAAAACGCAATAAGGGATCAAAGCCGCATAAAGCACGAAGCGGCAGTGGATCTGTGGTACGTCATGCTGTGCAACAGCTTGAAAAAGCAGGGTATATAACAAAACTACGAGGAAAAGGGCGTATTTTAACGCCGAAAGGAACATCTTTTTTGGATAATACTGCATATGAAGTAAAGAAAAATCTTATCGGTTATTATCCTGAACTGAAAAAATATTAAAAAATTATTGTCACGATAGATTAGGTTTGAGGCTTTATAAGTATGGATGATGAATTAGAAGCCATTCGAAAGAAGAAATTGTTGGAACTTCAACAGCAACAAATGGGCTCACAGGCCGCTCTTGAAGAAGCAAGTAAGAAAAAGTTTGATGAACAAAAAAAGACAGTTCTCAGACAAATTCTCACCACAGAAGCAAGAGAGCGTTTAGGAAGAATTAAGATAGCTCGTCCAGATGTAGCAGAAAACATAGAGAACCAACTCATCATGTTTGCTCAATCAGGACAGCTCAAAAATAAAATAAATGATGAGCAGTTACGGGAGTTACTTTCAAAGATAATTCCCAAAAAAAGAGATATTAAAATCAAAAGACGAGGGTTTTAAATGTCAACTCATAAATCATTAGGTAAAAAACTTCGTTTACAGAAGGCGACAAAAAGCAATAGACGGGTGCCAGCTTGGGTTATGATTCGTACAAACAGACGTTTTACAAGACATCCAAAGACACGACATTGGCGGAGAAATAAACTTAAGAAAGGTTGATTTGTATGGCTGAGAAAGAAACAGAAAAAGAAATCGAAAGAATATACGTAATACCGCTGAGAAAAGCAAAAATCGGACGATCATCTCTTGCAGCTCCAAGAGCAGTAAAACAAGTACGTATTTATCTTACAAAACATATGAAGGTTAATTCAGATGATGTCTGGATAGATGACTCCCTCAATAGAGAGTTGTGGTCCAGAGGTAAATTCAAGATACCCAGTAAAATCCGTGTGAGAGCCGTTAAGTTTGAAGATGGAGTTGTCGAGGCGACAGTTCCAGAGCTTGGCGAAAAAAAATCACGTCGTGAACTCCTCAAAGAAGAAAAAGAAAAGAAAACACCAATTCTTAGAAGAGAAGAGGAAGAAATGGGTGAGGAAGCAGGTATCGGAGGAGCTGACGATTACGCCATAAGTCCCTCTGCAGATGGTGAAGTAAAGATTAAGAAGAAGAAAGCGCCGAAAGAAAAGAAGGAAACGGAAAAGAAGCCTGCAAAGAAAAAAGAGGGAAAGAAAGCAGAGAAAAAACCAAAGAAATCCTTGAAGAAAACAGAAAAAACTAAAACTAAGAAGAAACCACCTGCAAAAAAACCTGCAACGAAAAAGAAAGCATCCTCGAAAAAAACAGAGAAGAAAAAGTGAATGCATCATGTTTGAACTGCTGGATTTTAATGAAAATCCAAATGTCGGTGTTTACTGCAGAGCAAATGACGCAGTTGTCTTTTTACAAAAACAGCTATTAAAAAAAGTAAAAAAGAAGATATCTGCTGCCTTAGACGTTAAACTTGTTGAACTTTCTATAGCTGATTCAACAATTATTGGTTCACTACTTGCACTCAATTCCAACGGGGTCATTGTGACAAGTGTTGTTGGTACAGAAACATTGAATACAATCAGAGAGCAAGATCTTAACTTTTATGTTGTTAAAGATGTAATTAATGCTGCAGGAAACGACATCCTCGCAAATGACTATGGAGCACTTGTTCATCCGGATATTAAGAGTTATTCTTTGAAAAAAATTGAGAGAACATTAGGTGTATCTGTTCAAAGAGGAACTATTGCTTCAATGAAAACAGTTGGTATGGCTGCCGTTGTCACCAACAAAGGATGCCTTTGTCATCCAAAAGTAACGGATGATGAAAAAAAAGTGTTGGAAAAGATTTTTGATGTTGAAGTGATGATTGGGACAGTAAATCATGGACATCCAATGATTGGTAGTGGCCTTGTAGCAAATACAAAAGGTGCTATTATTGGAAATCGTACAACCGGTATTGAAATGGGACGTATTGAGGAAGCATTAGGGTTTTTAGACTAGGTATGTCATTGAATATTTTTTTCATTAATGGTTGTTTTTCTAGGAAAAAATATAGAGAAAAAAATCGATAGAGAATTTTTCCGAAACGTTCTTATATCAAATAGGGTATTTGTTTTTTAGGCGGAGAGATGGGATTGCAAGTGTAACTTTAAGATTTTTAAATGCGGTGTTAAACACCTCCGCCGCCTCCCCCATTACTGTTTCAATCATTATCTTTAAGAATGCTGATTTGTTTTACAGGTTGATTCCATGAAACTACTACTTATCCATAGCGACTATATCGAATATGAAGTAAAAGACAAAGCAATCTCTCATCCTGAAGAGATAAATATCAAAAATGACAGGATGGAGGAAGCGCTCACTGTTTTTGTTGCTGTTGAAAAAATTGATGAAAAATCACCGAAACAAGCTGTTTTAGATGCCGGTAATGAAATTGTAAAAACAGCAGAGCAACTCAAAGTCGATAACATTATGATTTATCCATATGCACATCTTTCTTCAGATCTTGCCAGCGCGAAAGCTGGAAAAGAGATACTAGTTTTGCTTGAAGAATTTTTTAAAAAGACAAAGTTTATCGTTAAACGTTCTCCTTTCGGATGGTATAAAGCTTTTAAAATATCATGTAAAGGCCACCCGCTTTCAGAACTATCAAGAGAAATCATTCCAGGGGGCGAAGAGTCGGAGTCTTTGAAAAAGGAACGAAAGCTTAGTTCTTATTGGCATATTTTAACAGAAGATGGAACGTTGCATGACGTTGGTGAATTCAACTATAACAACCGTGAAAAATTAAAGAAGTTTGCAATGTATGAGAAAGAAAAATCAAGAGCAGTAAAACAAGAACCGCCGCATGTTAAATTAATGCAAACATTGGAAATAGCAGATTATGAACCGGCTTCAGATGCAGGAAACATGAGGTTCTATCCAAAAGGGAGATTTATTAAAAAATTGATTGAGGAGTATGTAACCCAAAGAGTGATTGAATATGGTGGTTTAGAAGTTGAAACACCAATAATGTATGATATGGATCATCCAACATTATCAAAATATTTACAGAGATTTCCTGCGAGACAATATCAGATTGAAAGCGATAAAAGAATGTTTTTCTTACGATTTGCAGCTTGTTTCGGACAGTTTTTAATGGCTCATGACGCTACCATTAGCTATAAAGATTTACCACTCAAAATCTATGAGCTAACAAGATATTCTTTTAGAAGAGAACAATCTGGAGAACTTACCGGACTGCGAAGACTAAGAGCATTTACAATGCCAGATGTACATTCCCTGGTCTCCAACTTAGACATGGCTATGGATGAGTTTAAAGTAAGATTTGATTTGTCTTTAAGCGTTTTGAAAAATATCGGTATCGACATCGATGATATTGAAATGGCTTTACGTACCACGAAAGATTTTTATGATAAAAATAAGGAGTTTCTGGTTGATTTTGTAAAAAAACTCGGTAAACCTGTTTTACTTGAGATGTGGGATGAAAGAATATTTTACTTTGTTTTAAAATACGAGTTTAATTTTGTTGATATGTCAGATAAAGCTTCAGCATTGAGCACTGACCAAATTGATATTGAGAATGGCGAGCGATACGATATAACATTCACTGATAATGAGGGTAAACAAAAACATCCATTAATTCTCCATTGTAGTCCTTCTGGAGCAATTGAAAGAGTTATGTATGCGTTGCTTGAGAAAGAAGCAATAAGGATGAAACAAGGGAAAAAACCGATGCTCCCCGTATGGCTTTCTCCCACCCAGATTCGTTTTATCCCCGTTAAAGATGAGTTTGTTTCTGATTGTGAAGGATTTGTCGACGATCTACAGAAAATATCATCGTATTATCATATTCGTGGAGATATCGATGATCGTGAGGAAAGCGTTGGTCGAAAGATTCGTGATGCAGAGAAAGAATGGATACCGGTCATTGTTGTTGCCGGTGAGAAAGAACGAGAAGAAAAAACATTTACACCCCGATTTAGAAACGATGAACTTGGAGATAGTAATAAATCATATTCAATACAAGAATTACATGAACTTATGCTTGGGCATGTAAAAGATTTCACACAGCATAAATTACCCTTATCGCTTTATGTATCAAAAAGACCAAGATTTAAAGGATAATTGATTCCAACAAGCTAAAAAGGAATTATTCATTATCAATTCTTTGGAGGAGGAAGAAAATGATAGAAAGAAAGAAAATACAAGAAATAGTTGATTCATACGATAATAAACATATTACTATTGGTGTTTTAGGTGGACATTCGGCACTTGATGTCTGTCGTGGTGCTAAAAAACATGGGTTTAGGACTCTAGCGGTCTGTCAGAAAGGAAGAGAAAAAACATATACGAAATATTACAAAACCCGCGATGATGGTCGGGGCTGTATTGATGAGACAATTGTACTTGATAAGTTTTCAGATATAACAAAACCTAATGTTCAAGAACAACTTCGAGAACTCAATACGATCTTTATTCATAACCGATATTTCTGGGTGTATTTTGATTTTCGTGATATCGAAAATAACTTTATGGTACCAATCTACGGTACTCGATCTATGTTGAAGCTTGAGGAAAGAGATGTACCTAAGAATCAGTATTATCTTTTGGAAAAAGCAGGGATACGTTTTCCTAAGCTAATTAAATCACCAAAAGATATTGACAGACTAGTAATTGTTAAAGTAAATGAAGCAATCCGAGGGTATGAGCGAGCGTTTTTTTATGCAACAAGCTTTGATGATTATAAAAAGAAATCTGATGAACTACTTTCAAAAAAAATGATTACAAAAGAAGCACTTGATCAGGCAGTAATTGAAGAATACATTATTGGAGCACAAGTTAATTTTAATTATTTTTATTCAGCAGTTGATGACGAGCTTGAAATCATGGGTACTGATACAAGAAGACAGACAAATCTTGATGGCCTCATCCGACTTCCTGCAAATGAACAACTTGAAGTATTGAAATATATGAAGCCGAAAATCATTGAGACAGGACATATTGCTGCAACAACAAAAGAATCTATTATTGAGAAAATATTTGTTCTTGGAGAAAAGTTTGTAAAAACCACTAAGAAGGAATGCCCTCCCGGAATCATCGGTCCGTTTGCGTTACAGGGAGCAATTGCTGCAGATAAAGGAAAAGAAGAAATGGTTGTCTTTGATGTCTCAATGAGGATACCTGGTAGTCCCTTGACTCGATTTACACCACATTCAGGATATCTATATGGTGATTCTATTAGTTATGGTGAACGGATTGCTATGGAGATAAAAAAAGCAATTGAGAAAAATAAACTTAAAGAGATTGTTACGTAGGACAAATAATTGGCCTAATTGTTTTTTCATGAATAATATCTAATAAAACCTGTTTTCAAATAATAAAATATTAATTCCATGAGTAGTATTAGTAATGTAAATCTATCTTACTTGGCTAAATCTATTATGTTTAATTCATCCTCGTTATTTTCTTCAGTAGGCCATCCATCATATATTTGAGGATGTTGAGTCTCTAATGTTCTGTATCTAATAAAACTATACAGAGTAGACCGGATCATAACAGGCAATTTAGCATAGCTGAATGTTTCTTCTGCAGAAACGAAATTATCATTATTTTTATCAGCACGACCATTAAGACCTTTAGTAAAATAATAAGGAAACCGCCAACGCATTCTTGCAAATAAAGGACCACCTAGTTCTTCTACATCACAACCTGTTAACACTACACGGCCAGATTTACAGAGATCGCTGCTGCCATCAATAAATTCACCTGCATGACAAGAATCGATGACAATGACGATATTTTTTGATTTCAATTTATCAAATTCAACCGCAAGTTCATCATCTAATATACAATTATCCCAAGTTTCCCAATCACAATCAAAAGGAATGATGAAACCATCTTTTCCATCGGGTTCATCTAAGGGAGGTTGATCATCCATGTAATACCCATGTGAATTAGAAAAGAAAAATATTACATCGTCCTCATCTTCACCACTTTCATTTAACCATTGGAATGAACCTATTATTGCTTCTTTTGTTGCTTCTTCTTCGAGTAAGACCTTAATATTTGCATCATTCCACCCATGGTTAATCAGTACATTATAAACAGCTTTTAAATCTCTTGAACATTGGATGATTTGATGTGGGTTAATACCTACGGCAGAAATTACAGCCCAATATTTTGTGTCTCCATCACCAAAACTCCAGTTATATGGGATACCATCATCTCGCCCAATAATATCATATGGTTCTGATACCGGATGCCTATCAAAGTTAAATCCAAAAAATCCGGGGATATGTTTCGGACCGATACCTACCCAGTCGTCCCAATAGTTGGCATCCCAGCTATTTCTGGACGGAGAAAAACGTGGAACATTAAAACGTGTTACTGCTTGCCTTGAATTATTAATGAAGTTGTTACGATTTATGATATTCTTTGAATGCCACAGTTTTATTCCAAAAAAGTTGTTTGAGATGATATTATCAGAAAATGTATTTTCGTTACTCATCCCTGTATTCCTTACATCAATACCATTCCTGTTGTTAGAGAGGTTGTTAAAAGAGATGGTATTGTTACTGCCAGAAAAAAAAGCTATTCCAGAATAATTACTATCTCTGATGACATTATTTATGATATTATTGTTATTGGACGCATAGATGAATATGCCATCGTGGTTATTTGTAATGATATTATCAGAGATGGTATTGTAATCAGAATGAATTTCAATTCCAACATCATAACATAATTGTCCAGTGGTTTGCCCGCTATATCGTATGGTAAACCCGGATAGGAGTACGCCATCTCCTTGAGGACGAATATGAACAACATCACATCTTTCTTTAACGCCACCATCAATAATGGTAGTATGTTTATCCTCACCGATGAGATTTATTGTTTTATCTACGAATAAATTCTCATAGTACGTACCATTGAAAACAAAGATTGTATCTCTATTGCTAGAGTCGTTTATTGCATCTTGGATTTTGCTATAGTTACTAGGACCAGTTCCACCGACATAGAGAGTATTTCCACCAAAAGTACCTGTGGAAATTTCATTACTCAGAATTGAATAAGGTACACTAGATATGACAAGGAATACTATGATTCCAACTGCTAAAGATTTCTTTAACAAGCAGACTCCCAATAATGTAATAGATTAGCATGCCTTAAATTTTTCTATAAAAATACTATTTTACATGTTACAGTTTCAGCAGATGTCTAAGTATCGGGAACATATTTAGATGATTCTCT
>JAUWCF010000214.1 GCA_030609445.1 Thermoplasmatota archaeon
TGTATGTCTTTGCAATAATCTCTGTGTCCCTGTTTTCTTTGACCACCTGTTTTACCGCCCATCTGATCTTTTTGTCATTTAATTTCACCATGTATTCACAAGGCGAAATATTCTGGCGAAATAATTTCAGGACTCTACACAGTTGGCTTATTTTTATAGTTATAGTCAGCTGTTTTCTTTGGTGCTGATTTTGCTGTTTCCTATGGAGCATTCTTAGATATTTTACAAAATCTTTGCTTAAAAATAGAATTATATGGAAACTTTTATATAATATATACGTAACATTTAAATCTGATTATGATATTCAGGGCGCTCAAATCAAAGGAGCACATACAACTTTCCTGTCAATATCAAAAGAACAAGGAGTGATACTATGTCATATAGCTTTACATTCGACCTGTCAAAACTGTCGCAAGCATTATTCAGAGAAATTGCTGATTTTTCAGAAAAAGGAAAAATCACTGAAAGAGCAGGTGAGCGGGCAAGATATCTAGTCAAAAAGTTTAAGGTAGACAAAATTACAGGTCTTCCTATTTGTGACTCAATAACAGTCATTGAAGATCTTATCGAGGCAAATATTAAAAACAGTCTTCATAAAACTCATTTTCTAAATGCAAACAAAAGAGTGCTGTTTCTTCCGCATTGCTGCAGAAAATACATGGACTCAAGATGCAAAGCAACATTTGATCCCAAAACTGCGTCGTATCTTTGTGCACACTGTTCAAAAGGCTGCCAAGTACATAAAGCGACACTACTTTCAAAAAAACAAAATTACGATGTCTATGTATTACCAGGCAGTTCTTGTGTCAAGAAGATTCTCCAGAAAAAGGCATATGATGGTGTTGTCGGTGTGGCGTGTACTGAAGAAATAGGTCTTGCAACAAAGATTTTAGAGAGGGCTAACATCGCTTCTCAAAACATACCATTGATAAAAAATGGCTGTGCATCAACACAGTTCAACTTTGCAACATTACAAAGAGTATTAAAAAATGAAAGTTAGATATTATGATTCGTGATTAAATGATGTCATAATATCCATCTGAAATGATTCTTGTCTGCGTCAGAATAATAAACTATCACAGTTGTTATCTGTTTTTATCAGACTATCTGATTTCTTGTATCTATAGGATTATTGATATCTTTCTTACTAACTCGTGGAATCAGTTAGTGAAGTAGTCCCATTGAATTAAGTTTTTCTGATAGGTCTTGTACCGCTATTGATACGTCCTCTGTGTTTCTTCCGCCAGTACATACAATTTTACCAGAACCAAAAAGCAACATAACTACCTTAGGTTCTTTTACTCGATAGACAAGTCCGGGGAATTGTTCTGGCTCGTACTCTACGTTTTCCAATCCAAATGCGACGGCCACCTCATCAAGGTTAAGCTCCCCACCTAAATCTGCTGTTGCAACCATATTCTGGACAACTATATCAAGATTCTTATGTACTTTTACACCTAGTTTTTTTAGTTTATCTGCTATTATGTCAACGGTCTTGCGTACATCTTCAATGTTTTTTGCGCCAGTACAGTTTGCTTTTCCGCTTCTGAAAAGAAGTGTCGCAGTCTTTGGATTTTTTAATCTGTAGACAAGTCCTGGGAATTGTTCTGGCTCATATTCAGCTTCTTCTAA
>JAUWCF010000116.1 GCA_030609445.1 Thermoplasmatota archaeon
AATTCGGCGATGCATTTTATCATTTCGTAGAATACATCAGAGATGAATATCAAAAAGCAGGTTTGCCACTTGATCTAGTAAGTTTCACCAACGTATCTCTTATAACAGAAGAAAAAGCAAAATGGCTATACAAAATCGGCATATCCCTCTGTTGTAAACTTGACTCATTAACACCAGAATTGCAAGATTCTATGCTCTGTACAAAAGGTGGATTAAAACTCATGATGAAAGGATATGACAACCTCATGAAGGCAGGATACGGAAAAACAGAAAATCCCGTAATATCAACAAATGCTGTCGTCACACCTCAAAACTACGATGAAATTCCAGAAATATTCAGATGGTCAAGACAACAAGGATTCAAACCATTTATTATACCTGTTCACGTACATGGAAGACTTCAAGATGCGGGGGGTCAAGATCAAGGTTTAGATAGAACAGTTAAAGAGGGAAAGAAAAACCTCAGCCCACTAGATATTAAAAAACTATTTGAAAAATTAGCAGAAATAGATGGAAAAGAATTTAATATACACTGGGAAGCACTTACTCCATGGGTTGAAAACAAAGCATGTTCACGTCATCTAGGCGGCATTCACATACGTGCAGATGGAGTTGTTGTGCCATGTTCAGAAGCACCAGACTACTGGGCACTTGGAGACATACGAAAACAAAAGCTTAGAGAAATAATGCAAAATCCTATAGTACAAAAATTCAGAAACATATATTCAGAACTACACACGACAGGAATATGCAGCCCAAAAAATTGCCCAATGGCAGAAAAAAATATGTGTTACGGCTGCAGAACACGTTCATATGACGATTCAGCATACGACGATGAGGGAAATTATGATGCAGATAAACTAGATCCAGAAGCATTTTTTGGCGGAGATCCTGCCTGTTGGAGATCTGTCGAACAAAAATCAACAGATGAGCTAAAAGAAAAAGTATCTGTCTAACTAAAAAATATATTGTAAATTTAATGCTTTGGAGAAAAGAAAAACTATGGATACTCGTGCAAGATCATTATCAAAAGGAATCATATACCGAATCATAAGTGTAGTAATCCTTGCTATCATTACTTATCTATTTACAGGAGATTTGATGACGGTAACACTTGTGACATTTATCAGTAACATAGTATTTCTCTTTGTCTTCTATATCCACGAACGTCTTTGGCTGAAAATAAGGCATCCTGAAGGAAAAATAGCAAGAAGTATTGCAAAAATGTTCACATACATTACAGTATGTGGCATTGTGATCATGAGTACAATAACATATCTAGTTACCGGCAGCTTAGAAGCAATGACCGGAATTACATTAACTTACGTCCTGATAAAACACATCATGTATGTTTTTAATGAACTACTATGGGATAAAATAAAATGGGGATATAAAATCAAATGTCAAAACTAAAACTCGGAGTTCCTTGTAGTGGTATAAAAGAACAAATCGAGGATGCTGAAATACCCTGTAGTTGTGAAGAAGAAGCAATGGCAATTGCTGCAGGTACATGGCTTGCAGGAAAAAAACCAATTTTATATATGCAAAATAGTGGCCTATGTAGAGTAGTAGATTATGTTCTTAGCCTCTACAGACCATATGAGATTCCTTTACCAAAATTGATTCTAAGCATAAGACATAAACCATATCATCATAGCTTCTGCGGTCAAAAAACGAGAAACCTATTAAACCTATTAGAATGGGACAACGTAGAAATTACGGAGCAGCAGATAGAATGAAGAGAATCGATGCAATAAAGAAAATAATGGATTTGGTAACCGATGAACTTGTCATTAGCTCCACTGGGAAAATAAGTAGAGAACTATACAATATTAAAGATCGATCAGCAAACTTCTACGTTATGGGTTCAATGGGTGCGTCACTTGGTATTGGAATTGGTCTTGCATTGCACACCAATAGAAATGTTTTAGTAATTGCAGGAGACGGCGACATTCTTATGAGTTTAAGCACACTCGTTCTCATGAATAAACTAAAACTACCAAATCTTTCACTATACATACTTGATAATGGTTGTTTTGAATCAACTGGCGGTCAGAAAACATGTAGCGATGCAGTAGATTTCACAAAAATATGTAACCATAACTGTAAAGTAATGAAAGTTGAAGTAACATCAAGCAAGATTCCAAGGATAGATATGCCCCACAAAGAAGTAATGAAGAGGTTTTATGATGAAATCAACAAAAAATAAGATAGTGTATGTGCCAATGGCTGCTGACTATCTGCACATAGGACACATTAAGATAATAAACGAAGCAAAAAAACATGGTAAAGTCATAATTGGTCTTCTCACCGATCAGGCGATATCCTCCTATAAAAGAGTACCGATGACCTCCTTTGAACAAAGAAAAAAAATTATGGAAACAATTGCAGGTGTTTGGAAAATTATTCCGCAACACACACTTGACTACACGGAAACGTTACAAGAATTAAAACCAGACTTTTTTGTTCATGGAGATGACTGGAAAGAAGGCATTCAAAAAAAAGTCAGAAAAAAAGTTATAGAAACCATAAAAGAATGGGACGGAAAACTCATAGAACCATCATATACCCAGGGAATATCTTCAACAATGCTAATAGATGGACAAATTGAACAAGGCGTCACACCAGATTACCGGAGAAAACAACTTAAAAAATTGATGGGTTTAAAACCGATAGTAAGAGTCATCGAAGCACACAATGGCCTTTCTGCCCGTATTGCAGAAACAACAAAAATAACTTGTGGAAATGAAATAAGAGAATTTGATGCAATATGGGAAAGCAGCCTCACTGATTCATCATCAAAAGGAAAACCAGATATCGAACTAGTTGATCTTACATCAAGAACACAAACAATCAATGAAATACTTGAAGTAACAACTAAACCAATAATTGTAGATGGTGATACTGGAGGATTAATTGAACATTTTGTATTCATGGTAAAAACATTGGAACGTCTGGGAGTATCCGCATTAATTATTGAAGATAAGGTGTTTCCAAAAAGAAACTCTCTCCTGGATGGAGCTATACATATTTCGGAGGATATCGACAAGTTCTGCGCTAAAATAAAGGCAGGAATACATGCAAGAGTAACACAAGATTTCATGATAATTGCACGAATTGAAAGCCTTATTGCAGGAAAAAGTGTCTCTGATGCACTACTTCGTGCGAATGCCTATATTGAAGCAGGTGCAGACGCGATAATGATTCATAGTAAAAATAAGGATCCCGTCAAACTGATTGAATTTTGCAAACAATATAACGAATTTAAAAACAAGGTACCATTAGTTGTCGTACCAACAACATATAATCACTTAACTGAAGATGAACTAAAAGATATGGGGGCATCAATTGTTATCTACGCAAATCATCTCCTCAGAGCCAGTTATAACTCTATGAAACAAGTAGCAGAAACAATACTTGAAAACAAACGGTCACTTGAAACTGACAACATTTGTATACCTATCAAAGAAGTATTGAGGTTGATACCGCACAATGGCTGCTGATTTTTTTTCAAACACCCTTAGATCTTGAAGTACAACTCAAAAGAAGCTTTTAATACAACACAACTATTGACAAAGTAACGTCGGTACGATTAACAAGTGAATGAGATGAATGCAGAAGAAAAATCAATCGAGACCTTGGGAAAAATAAAAAAAATCTTTGATAAACACGATATAGAATACTGGCTTGATGAAGGAACACTACTTGGTGCAGTACGAGAAAAAAAATTTATCGAATGGGATCACGATATCGACCTAGGGGCCTGGGTAACAACCATTCCAAAAATAATCCCTCTTTTTGATGAAATCAGAAAAGAAGAAATCGAAGTGTGTTTTCATGAAGGAAAAAAACATATAAAACTCTTAAGTGAAGGATATGAGATCGATATTAATCCATATCGTTTAAAAAACGAAAAAGCAACTAGAACTTGGTATAAACACAACAAAATAGGACAAATACTGGATTACTTGATATGGACACTAAATCTTAAAAACGCAAAAATGAGGGTAAGTGATGCACCATATTTCGTAACAAAAATCATAGTTAACATAAGCAAAATACTTCCAGGTTGGAAAAAAAGAATGCTTTCACACATTTTATTTACTATATATAAAAAAACAGGATGTACATTTGTTCCCACTGAGGTCCCTAGTTATTTC
>JAUWCF010000031.1 GCA_030609445.1 Thermoplasmatota archaeon
TTTTCCTTATGTTTTAGCACCCAATCAGGATATTGCATATAACGTATATACGTAATATGATATATAAAGTTTTCAGTTCTTCTTTTTAGGGGAAATCTGAGAAAAAGAGGAAGATATTACGTAAATTCGACTGAGTTACGGCTTAAGTTCCAAAAGGAGAAATTGCGGAAAGCGAAAAATCTTTTTATCATAAGTCTTTTATGGTGATGATATCATTAGTCAAATGTAAAATATTTAAAACCAGAAGTGATGTTATATTAATTATTGAAATTTGGGATTGGGATACAATTGTCAGATAAATCTTCTGTAATGATGCATCCGTTTGCTTTTTTATCTCAGTGGCGTTCGCTTCCAAGTTTCGAACTTGTTAGTTATGTTTTTATGTTTGCAAGTATGCCTA
Organism: Thermoplasmatota archaeon; assembly: GCA_030609445.1. GTDB lineage: Archaea > Thermoplasmatota > E2 > DHVEG-1 > DHVEG-1 > JAUWYM01. Next base: position 401 of record JAUWCF010000031.1, read on the forward strand.
TGCTTGCATATGGGATAAAACCGTATGACTCCTCAATAATTACAATTATTATTTTGTCAGTACTTTCTCTTTATTCAGGATTTTTTGCAGCGCTCATATGGAATGATATAACTGATGTAGAGATAGATAGCATTGCGCATCCCGATCGTCCGATACCGTCAGGTCGGATAAGTTCAAGCAGATTTTTTGCAATAGCACTTGTGTTTTCTGCGATGACGTTTATTTTTGCTTTTCTTGTAAGCATTTGGTGTCTTGTCCTCGTAGGGGCAACAGCTTTATTTGTAGCATTTCACAATAAATACCTGAAAAAAATTATAAAATTTCCTGCGTATTCTGAGATTTTTACGCCTGTTCAGTGGGTTGTTGTAGTAATATTTGGATTCTTTGCAATTTGGACTATGGGACAAACTGGCAGTATATCATTAATACTTCCGATATTTGGAGACAAAATTTCATTTAATAATTATGATTTTCAAATAATGATTCTTCTCGTTCTTTTCACATACTTTGCAGATAACGCTCATGATCTACCTGAAGGAATACATGATTCTGACGGAGACCTTAAACAAGGGGTTAAAACATATGCAACATCATTTGGAGAAAAAAATGCAGCAAGGATATCCTTTGCCATGTTTTTTATATCTGGTATACTTGGGTTCTTACTTTTTTATAAAGAAATTCTAACATTTGTTTTTTTAATCCCATTTTTAGGAATATGGCTCTATACATTATATTACTCATATAGGCTTTTAAAGGCAGATGAAAAAGAGATAAAACCGTTAGGGGCACTTGTTGGTCGAAAAGGATTTAATTACTTTTTACTCGCATATGATCTCATATTTTTAGATGTGTTTGTTCGGCTGTTGATATTTAATTTCAAATAATTTCAATTCAACGACTAACACGTTTTATTGCGCTAAGCTAATTTTGTACATAATTTAGATTTCATTTAGTCTTCGATTTGGATCCTGGAATCAAATATTTTAGTTTTGTTATAACAAAAGCTGCTATTCCTCCTTCGTATATTGAGTTAATTAATGAGAGAAGATTTCTTATGCTAACTCTTGGATAGAAAACAACATAATTCGGCTCCCAATCTGTTGCAAATTTCTTTTTGAAAAAAAATTCAGATTTAGCAGGATACCCAAATTCAAAAAGAGGCTTAACGAACGTAAATAAATTTGTATAAAATCTGGAGTTTATTGAACTGCTGTAAGCTAAGAAGGAAAATGGAGAAAAACCAATATATATTTTTTTTGCTCTTTCCTCTTTTAAAATTTCAAAAGATTTTACGATGAGATAATCAATAGTTCCACGAGGTGCATGTAATCCTCTTCTTGTAAGATCTAAATAATAGCCGTTAACTCCAAATATTGGATAATATGAGATAAATCCAACAATTTTTTCTTTATGTTTGCATACAAAATATCTTGTGCCCCCATAATTATCAAAATCAACATTCCCAAATGCAAATGAAAGCTCTGGTGTCTTTTTTAATCTACACCACTCTGTTGCAATAGATATAATTTCATTTTCAATTTCTTCTGATCTATTATTTGCGGAATATGTGTACTCTTCGACGGTCATATCGTTTTTTTTTGCGTAATTTACTGAGCTTCTTATTTTCCATTTTTTTCTACCAGCCATGGTAAATTTGTTAAGGTCAACTACTGCTTCCATGCCAACATAAAAACACGTGAATCCTTTACGTTTCAGGATGTCGATTGATTTATCTGTACATAAGAAGAAATTAATATGATATTTTTTTGATAAAAGATTTTCTTTCAGGTCATCTATAGCCTCTTCTACTGAGTTATCCAGTACAATGGGATCTCCCAATATTGTAGCTGATTTAAAAGAAGTCTTATATGCTATATATCCTTCCCAGGGTCCACGATGGATTGTTAGAGAATCAGATAGTGTAAGATATGAAATTGAATTCTTTCCATATTTTTTCAAACATGAGATGCGATAATCAGGTGGATTTTTTATCACGATTGATCATCTCTTTTTTTATTCGCTGTCGTAATGTAATATCTGGAAACTTGTTTTAATGCAATGATTGGAGTGAGCACTGCAGCACCCATTGAAAAATCAAAATAGTTTTTTTTACTATTATATTTTCCAAATGTTAAGGTTCTTTTTATCAAATAAGAAAGAAAGAATGGTATTGCTATAATAATTCCTCTTATTTGAGATCGGGCAACATTTTTTGAAATATCTTTGTGGTAAATCTCTTTGAATCCTTTTTTTTCAAGTAATGTAAGATATGTTTTAAGGCGTGGAAGGTCTAGTTTTTGATACCCTCGACCGAAAAGGAATTTCTCATATGTCTTCTGTAAAAAAGGATTCATTTGCATTTCTGTTCGAAAACCATCAAGTACTACAAGTTTTCCCCCTGGTTTTAACACTCTCTGCATTTCATTTATGAAATCCTCAATGTTCTCTGAGTATCCTGTTGATTCTATTGCAAAAACACTGTTAAAATAGTTACTTGGAAATTTTGTTTTGTTATAATCTTCTTTCATTATTTTAACATTTGTTATATTTCTGTCTTTGATGAATTTCTTACCCATTTCTACTTGTCCTTGTGAAATAGTGATTCCTGTAAATTGTACATTTGGATATTTTTCTCCTAGATATATCGAAGTTCCTCCAACTCCGCAACCAGCGTCTAATATTTTTTCTGATTTGTTTTCTTCTAATTTTAAGAGTTCACCAATTAAGTCATTCATTTTATAAACTGCATCCTTAAAATTTTTAGTATTTTTATCATAATATGCATAATGTATGCAGAGTGTTTCACCTGCGTAACACCATTTCTCTAATAGTTTCCAACTTCTTTCAAAATAAGAAGCAACATTTTTGTTATGGTTACTTTTTTTCATAAATTTTCTAACCTTAAATATTGATCCAGTTGTCTGATTAAATTTTTAAATATTTTCAATTTGGCTAAGAAGGGTACCATCCCAAAAAACGCTCTTAGAAAGAATTGACATGTCTTTCTCTGACACTTTTTGTTTTGTTATAGGTGGAAGATCTCCATCGGGTATCTTTGCAGCCCAAGCAATAAATCTTCTAACAACCCACCATGTATGAGTTAAATTATCATCAATAGGTTCGCTTAATTTGGTGATATCTTTCCATTGATAAATGCCTGTTGCTAGACAGTTAAATTTTTTGCCATCAGCGTCTTCGATATGTCCATCTTGCCATATCATATATTCAGGGTGAGTAGTACATAAAAGTATTCTTCCTTTGTTTTCATTTGGATATATTTCTGCGGTGATGGCAGGTTTATTGGCCAGATCAGATTCTATTATTTTATCAGTTACTTTCCAATTGCCTGCGAAATAATATGTCAACATGGGGAACTCTAATAGGTTTAGTTTGTTTTCTTTGATGAATCGTAAAGCTTTAAAGAATCCAAAGATGAGACCCAGTATTCCTCCTGTATATTTCCATGCATGGATTCTTGTAGATTTATTTTCATGTAGATCTACTTTAGGATATTCTGCTAATATCGATATTTCTCTATCTGGGTTTTTTGGTACAATAAGTGCGGGGCCACCCCACCATCTAATTCTAAGGGTTTCATCTGGATAATCTGAGAATATGGGAGTATTTTTGTTAACTTTAAAATCTATCGGAGCTCCACCACTATTTATGCGTTTTCCATCTTTTGTCACCCCTGGTTTAAAAGAGAATACATATGCTGTCGTTCCAATTTTTTCAGGGTGGCTCCATTGAAATAGGTTAAAGAGCGGAAATGCTAGATATTTATAGTAGGATGTTACGCTTGAAATTCCCAATGAACTCTTGTTGTATTGTCTTTCTACAAAAGTCGTGGGTTTCCGGTTTTTTCCTGTGGTCAAAGAGGTGATCAGAGATGTTCCGCCGCAAAATCCGATACATCCTCCTCCATTTTCTACATATTTTTTAATATTTTTTTTCCATCTACGTACTTTTAGAGATGAATTGAATCCTTTCATAATTGAAAGTCCATCGCCAACTCCCCCACCAGGTATAAGGAGAACATCAAAATTGGATGTTTTGAGTTTTCCTTTTAATATATCTTTATCTGATAAAGGATGGGTTGCGATTCTATAATCTGTATTGTTTTTTGTCCACTGATAACCATCTAAAATAACAGAGAAAAAACGGATGGCGCAGGTGGTCCAGAAAAGTGGTTCTGCTCCAAGTATTGCAATATTTATTGTCTTTGAAGATTTATTTGTCATGTACATTTAAACAATTCAACGATTGTACTTAAAGATAGCTATATTATTAGGGTTACGGCATTTAAAGAAAATATGGATTTATTATCCAAAACCGTCCTGCTATAAAGATTTATATATCATGTTAGTCTATAGAATTAGATTATGGGGGGCAACATCCTGATTAAAAAAAGTATGGTAATTGCAATGGTTCTGTTGTTTTTAGTAGTGAATATATTTTCAGCTGAGAATATGCACAATCAGAATTCAATTGATGTTGAACCATCCACAATGTTTCCGCTTCCATATATAGCTATACATTCGTTTCATACGGAGGCAATAGATGTTGACTGCTATGGGTTTGTTGTACCTCTCCCATCTGGTGAAGAGTCTACTTATGAAACCTTTCAAAACAGTAAAGTACGACATCTAATAAACGATCTTCTTAGAGAAAACATTACTGTGTATTGGTCGTCATGTAATTTTTCTGTCATGTCAAAAGAAATCGATAATGAAAGTGATGTTGTCGAAAGACATTATAAAAAAGGAGATTTCATAATACCATTTTCTGGAGACATCTATAAAGATGTATTGACAACTGCAGTAATATATGATTACAACAAAACCAGTGAAATTGAAGACGATGATTTTCTAAAAACAGAAGTATATAAATTAATGTCACCGCTCTCCATTGATGTATACCAGCTAGTTGAGCCAAAGATTGTGCAACATCTGGGTACTCCTACTCGTTATGGTTGGCCTATTTATCTTCATGTCGCAGAAGCTGGTGGTTTTCTTACCATGGAGTTTTTACTGGATAATGAAACTGCACAATATCTCAACAACAACGATTTTAATGTTTTTATGTGGCCGTATAATCCTGATCCAGGAACCAGTTTTGAAGTTGCAAAAAGTTTAACCAACAAAGAAGGTAGTAATGCAATTAGAAAGTTTGTGCGAGACGGTGGAGGATATATCGGGTCATGTTACGGTGCACAAGCAGCATCTTCAGGATATATTGCACCGATACCGATTTTTTCTTTACGCCATGCCTATAAACCAGATATTTCTTTTAAAATTCCATTTATCAGCCTGTCGATAAGTGATACATTGATGAGGCAAAAACACATTGCTGACCATAAGACATATATTGCTACTTCAGAGATAGAAGATACAAATCATCCTCTGGCATATGGTATTAATAAAACTGTAGAAGAATTTTTCAACGGACCATTATTTTTGTGGCTTGGTCATAATTCTGCAAAAGTAGCAACATTTACAGGCCTTCAAAGTGAAAAAAATTTATCAGTTGGCCCAATTTTTAAAAGAAAAGTGCTAGGGACAGCAAGCTGGGTTCATTCTACATTTGGAGATGGGAAAGTCGTTCTCTTCAGCGCCCATCCTGAACATGTCAACAACATATCTCTTTTACTTGAGGACTTTGAATGGAAAGGCGATCCCTACTACGGGAGACGCACTATTCACAATGCATTGTTTTATGCAACATCAGAAAACCTAAAAGATGTCGAAGTCACCATTAATTACCCGGTATTATTTATCGAAGAGATGGGAGAAAAAACTGTTGATGTATTTCTTCCGCCAAATAATGAATCAGCATTTGAGAGCATTAAAACAAGGCTTATCACACTCAATGAAAAGCTCTCAGTTTTAAGAAATGTTAGCATTGAAAACATTGAATTGCTTTCTGAGCTATTTAATGAAAACATACTTGCTAAAAGCAACATACTTTATCCCGCTAAATATGTGGTTTATTACTGTAATTTTTTCAGTGATTATAATAATAAAACGTTATCTGATATTGATAAACTTGATCAAATCTATCCATTATTGGCTGAATATAACGATTCAGTACTACAACGTATAGACAATTTAAAATCAGAACTGTCAGATCGTTTAAATCATTCTGAAAGACTTGTTTTTGACATCATAATATTTGCAAACAATTTAAAGGATGATTTACAAAACAAGAGAAGTATTTTCCAGAAACTAAAGATTATATCTGATGCCCGATACATGTTGCGTACATTTGAAATCGGATTGAAATATGTTCCTCAAACCCATTTTCAATCACTTAAACTTGTGAGATGTTGCTGGTCTAATTATGAGGCGAACATAGCATTAGATACCTAATGATGAACAATAATGACTATGATTCAGGTTAGAAAATAACATGGGCCCGCTGAGTCTTAAGGAGGCCAACAGGAGGGAATTGTTTAGATTGTTTACAGGAGAAGCATCAATCTAACCAAGGGATATTTTTGTTCTTTTCTCACTAACCCTTTCTTCTATGATAATTCGGCCATGGAAGAACCCTTTTCTTTTTTTCTTTCTCATGACACATTATCCCGTGTTGCATTCCTTTTTTTCAAATATCTTTATCTATCACCTCTCATTTATGTCTTATGCTATGATGGTGAGTATCGGTTTGACGACACTCTTCTATACGGGTACAGGTCCCTTGTCTAGAAGGGATTTGCCCACTATGGTGAGTCATTAGCTGCCCACTCTTCTTTTCAAAGGGTACAAAAGCCCACGAAAGGTAAGGGCAGCCGACACTTTCACCATCTTATTCATGCATAAGCCTCAACATATCTTAGGGTTGTATGGTTTGTTTGTAGTCAACACCTTGTAAATTATATCAATCATACTAGAAGCAACAGCAACATGTGCAATACCTGCGTTATTCTTTTGTTTCTTTTTCTTCCGATAATAATAACCAAGTTTAGAATTGGTTCTCCCAGCACTGTTAGCAGCTTGTATAAGAGCCCATCGAAGTAGTTTTCTACTGCTAGTTTTAGGAATATGACCTTTCGATTTTTTACCACCAGATTCATGGAACGCCGGGACAACTCCAGCATATCGCCGTAGTTTCCGATTAGATGAAAACCTACTAATAGGAAGTATATTAGCAATAATATAACAAGAAAGCACAGGGCCAAAACCAGTAATGCTCTGAAGGAGAATGTATTCTTTCTTCCAATGTTTCATAGTATAACCACTTATCTCTTGACCCAAATGCTCAGATTGTTTCTCCAGATACACAAAATGATCATATTCATACCGAATCTCAAGGCTTACTTCACCAGATCCAATATATTGCAACAACGCTTGTCTCCATTTCTTCCCAAATGCATCTTGTGATGGCATTACAATACCATTTCTATCAAGAAATGCCTGTATCCTATTATTACACCTAGTTTTCTCCTCTACCAGACTATGCCTTACTTGTAAAAGACTTCGAAGACGTTGAATCTTCTCACCAGGAATATATGAACATGGAAATGTCCCTAGTCTTAACATTTCAGCAAGTCGTCTTGCATCAAGCGTGTCGTTTTTTGCAATGAGTTGCCTGAGTTGTATAGTGTTTGCAACTTTAATGTTGTAATTGTTTTTCAAAAAGTTTTGATACAATGTGTAGTAGCTTGTACAGGATTCAAGTCCTATCACTGATGACTTGAGATAGGGTTCTAATCGCTCATATAACTCAGAATATAATGTTGCAGTTTCACCATCTGAAAGTATATTTCCTATCTTGTCTCGTACCACATAAGTGGTTTTTTCCTTATGGACATCCAGTCCAATAAAATACTTCTTGTTTTTCATGTTGCATCATCTCAATCTAGATATGCAACACGACTTAATCAAGAATTATCATACCATCTTTTTTAGTAATAAACTTATAAAAAAATAAAACCTAAAACAATCTATTTTTC
>JAUWCF010000203.1 GCA_030609445.1 Thermoplasmatota archaeon
GCTTCTTCCATTAATGCTATTATCATTGCTGATCTTAACGGTAATCTGACATATGTAAATCGTTCTTTTCTTAAGATGTGGGGGTATGATAAACCTGAAGAGGCACTGGGAAAAAACACTGTACAGTTATGGCGGATGAAAGATAAATCCGTGGAGATACTGGACATATTATCTGATAAAGGCGGATGGATTGGAGAACTAACAGGGATAAGAAAAGATGAGTCTATGTTTCATGTTCAACTCTCTGCAAATATGATCAAAGACGAGTTTGAAAAGCCGATTTGCATGATGGCATCATTTGTAGATATTACTGAACATAAGCAAGCAATAAATGCCCTTAGTGAAAGCGAAGAGAAATTTAGAGTCGTTCTCGAAAACTCTTTTGATATGATCTATCAGCTTGACATAAAGACAAATATGTATGATTATGTAAGTCCTTCCTCAATAAAAGTGTTAGGATACAACCCTGAAGAAATAATCTCGTTTGGAGTAAAAAAGATGAATGATCTTATTCATCCTGATGACAAAAAAATTCTAAAAAATCATTTTAATAAACTTGTGAGCCGTGAGGATGGAAAAGAGACCGTTCAAGCCTTAGAATATCGCATTAAACACAAAAAGTTTGGGTACCGTTGGGTTAGCGATATTCGTTCAGTAATATTCGATGAGAACGATGAGGCAGTTGCCATTGTTGGAAACGCAAAAGATATTACAGAACAAAGAAAAGTCTGGGACGAAATGGTGAAATCTGAAGAGAAATATAGAGTGCTTGCAGAAACATCTGCAGATGGTGTGTTTACTACAGATGTACTTGGAAGACTCACCTATATAAATCCTTCACTGGAAAAAATGATGGGGCGGAGAAAAAGCAAAATTTTGGCAACCCCTTTTAAGAATTATCTTTCAGAATCATCTGTATATTCATTCCAACAAATCATAGTAGATATAAGAAAAAATGATCAGAAAATGGAAAACATAGAACTAGAGATAATGCATGAAGAAGGATATGATATCCCGGTTGAGGCAAATATTGCTCCTTTGAAAAAAGAAGGAGTTTTTGTTGGCATCGAATGCACGCTCAGAGATGTTTCAGAGCGAGAGAAAGTAGTACGAGAATTGAAAAAATCTGAAAACCTTCGAACCGAATTTATGAATATTGCTGCACATGAGCTTAAATCTCCAGTTACTCCAATAAAAGGTTACTTGGAGCTTATTGAATCTGATAAAGATGTTGATGAAAAAATTAGAAAATGGGCAAGAATCGCTTTGAGAAATGCAGACCGAGTGTTACTTTTAGTAAATGATATTTTAGATGTATCCCGACTTGATACAGACACGATGAGATTTAACATGGAGAAGACTGACTCAGTAAAGATACTTGACGATGCTGCAGAAGATGTGAAGCCTGCTATAGAAAATAAGAATTTGAAGTTTATCAAAGAAATTCCAAAGGATCTCCCAGAGATATTTGCCGATAAATATCGTCTGTCGCAAGTTTTGAAAAATTTATTGGGAAACGCGATAAAGTTTACTGATTATGGATACATTTCACTTAAAGCAAGTATAGAAGAAAACTATCTTCTCGTATCTGTCGAAGATACTGGCGTTGGAATATCAAGTGATGAACTGAAAAAAATCTTCGCAAAACTTTATCAAGCATATACGGGAGAGGATCGGAAAAACGAAGGTGCAGGACTTGGCTTATATATATGTAAAGAGATAATTAGAAAACATAAAGGAAAAATTTGGGCTAAAAGTGAAATTGGCAAAGGAAGCAACTTTTTTATAAAACTACCTATTTAAATTTTAGCGGATTATGAAAGATGAAAAATGTCATTTCACCACTTGAGGTACTGTTTCCTTCTTGATCA
>JAUWCF010000192.1 GCA_030609445.1 Thermoplasmatota archaeon
CAACGGAAGAAATGTAGCACGCCCCAGATTTTCATTCTGTAGAAAACGGATTGCCCTTGCGGCAACCTCATCATTATCGACAATTATAGACTGCATACGAGCGCCAGCAGCTATCTCCATTGCAACCTGATACTTTTCATCCACCTGCGCAAGTTCAGCAATAGTTCCACAAATGCCCTCTATCTTTCCATCATCCCGGGCCTTTAAAACCTCATTTACCGCTCGATGATATCTGCTATGAACAGATTGCAAGGCATCATACTCAGCCTGCAATTTAGACTGATCACGTTGAAGTCTGCGGACAACATTCTCCAAATCAGATAACTGCTCAGTAAGTTCTGCCTCATGTTTCCGCTTCTCAAAAAGATTTTTTTCAACATCCTTTGTTTTTTTATGTGTCTCCTGATGATCTTTCTTGAATTCATCGACCTGCCAATCAATGTCCTTGAGCTCAAATTCATATGTGGATTTTGTCTCTTGCATCTCCGCAATCTGAAGTTCAAGAGCATCCATCTTGTCAGTAAATCGGTTACGTTTAAGTTTAAGTTCGTGAATCTCAGTGTTTTTTTCGTTATACTCCTCACGCATCTCCGCAAGTTCATGAGTCAAATCCATAGATTTGTCATCGTGCTGAGCGATGGTTTCTTTTAAGCTGGAAAGCTCTGTTTCTTCCTCATCTAATTCAGCTTGTTTTTCATCAATCTGCTTATTTAAGTCATCTCTTTGGGATGTATATTCATTGATTTCTTTTTCTATGGTTTCCAAACCTGCCATCTGTTCCTTGCCCTCGTTTTGAATTTCTAAAATCTCATCATTTGAATAATTGATTCTCTCTTCAACCTTTATCTCCTCACTCCGTAATGAATCTACCTTGCCCCTAATCTCCTTTACCTCGTCACCACCGACGTCCCCAATCTTCTTCTCTATCGCCTCAAGTTCTTTTTGTGATTTGGCATAATCATTTTTTAACTCTTTGCTTTTCTCATCTAGTGTACTTCTCTCCCGCTCATAGGACTCAATCTGCCTGTTGATTTCTACCAGTTGAGATTCAACATCCTGCTTCTTTTTTAGCGATATTCTCGCCTTTGTCTCGTATAACGTATCTTTTAATTCTTTGTATCGAAATGCCGCATCTCTATCGTTTTTAAGCTGCCTTATCTGAGTCGATATCTCATTCAAAATAATTCTTATGCGATCAAGATTGCCATCTACCTCCCCTTTTTCTTCTTCTGCCTTCTTGATATCACCGTCAAACGTGCTTATGCCTGCAATTTCATCAACTACCCTTCTGCGTTCAATGGATCCCATTTCTATGAGGCTGGTGACATCACCCTGCTTCACAATGTTATATCCATCACCCGAAATACGGGCATGAACTAGCACATTAATAAAATCAGAAAACGAAGAAGCACGATCATTGACATAAAAGTAACTATAATAGTTATCAGGATTACCCTTCAAAGGTGCCCGTTTTATCACCCTCGTAAGTGTCACCTCATCAGAGTTGATATGCATCCTCCGACCAGTGTTGTCAAAAACAAGTGAAACCTTACAGTATTTGGCAGGATTCTTATGTTTTTTACCTCCATTGAAGATAAGATCAGTGAGCCTGCCTGCCCGCATAACCTTTGAGCTCTTAGGACCAAGTACAAACAGAATGGCATCGGCTATGTTGCTTTTCCCAGATCCATTTGGTCCAGTTATGGCAGTAAACCCTGGAAAAAATGGCACTGTGAGTTTTTTACCAAAAGATTTGAAATTTTCCATCTGGACTTCTTTAAGATACAGCTTCCATCCCTTCCTACTTTCCAACACTATAATTCACTGTTATATTATATATACTTGCATCCCTAATTTCCTAGAACAAATTTCGGTATATAAAATTTTGGAGATTTTAGTGTAAAATTACAACCTTCATGGGGGGTTAGTACAGCATATAATCACAATTCTAAAATAATTATGTAACTTATATGATCTTAAGTTAGATGAGAAACAATATAGAACAATAGAGAACAAGAAAAGTATAATCCGATCTGGCATATCATTGACTACCACAATCTTCTTCGCACACCCTGTCCCCCACTCAGTATCTTATCCCCTAACCTATTAATTATGTGTATTATTGTTATTTACTGTTTCACTATCAAACCTCAAAACAAGAAAC
>JAUWCF010000186.1 GCA_030609445.1 Thermoplasmatota archaeon
CTGCCCATGCAGGACATAGTGAACTTGTACAATTTGCAAAAGACTGCAAACCTGAAAAAATCGTGCTTTTCCATGGCGATAACAGAGAAACGCTTGTAGAACCTTTAAAGGATGTTGCAGAGATACATCTGCCAGAGACAAAAGAGATATTGAATTTATAACGTATCATTTGTTATACCTTTTATTTAACAATTTAAGTTAATGACAGAATATTAACCAATTGCATAAAATTAGGAGAAATTTCAATGGATGAAATGACTCAAAGGCAAAAATATGATTTGAAACGAAAAATTGAGGAGCTTAAATCATGTAAAGGAAAACATACCGAGCTTATTTCGCTGTATGTTCCGCCATCTAAAAAAATCTTTGACGTCGTTTCTTATCTTAAAAACGAGTTGTCACAGTCTCAAAATATTAAATCCAAGACAACAAAGAAAAACGTGCTTTCTGCAATAGAGTCTATTTTGAGTCGGTTGAAACAATTTAAAAATCCCCCCGAAAACGGCGTTATTTTTTTTGTTGGTCATAAAAGTGTTGGTGCTGATCAGACAGAAATGGTGGCTTTTATTATTGAGCCGCCTCTTCCAATTATAACGTTTCTGTATCGTTGTGATTCATTATTTTATGTTGAACCACTTCAACAGATGTTTACCGAAAAAGAGGTCTACGGGCTCTTTCTGATTGATCGCAGGGAATGTACTATTGGTATACTCCGAGGAAGTAGAGTGGAGTTGCTGAAGTATATGACCTCGCAAGTTCCAGGTAAGCATGGACGAGGGGGGCAATCTCAGAGAAGATTTGAACGTCTTACAGAAATTGCTGCTCATGAATGGTTTGTGAAATGTGGAGAAAAAGCAAGCCAGATATTCTTAGGAGAGGATAAATTAAAAGGGATTCTGGTTGGTGGATCAGGCCCCACAAAACAGTATTTTGCTGAGGAAAGTTATCTGCATTATGAAATTCAAAATAAAATCATTGATACGTTTGATACGGGATATACTGATGAGTTTGGGTTAAAAGAGCTTGTCGCAGCTGCTTCAGAAACCATGACTGATTTAAAGATTTCTCAGGATAAAAAAGTGATGAAGCGGTTTTTAAAAGAGATTACTAAAACTGAAAAAAGCCTGGCAGTTTATGGTGAAAAACAGGTGAGAAAGGCACTGGAGATGGGGATTGTTGATACGTTGCTTCTTTCAGAGGATTTAAGGAAATATCGTATTACTCTCTCATGTCAATCATGTGAATACACTGAGGAGAAAACTATTGATGAAGACATGCTCAGTGATTTTTCACCACCGAATTGCCCGAAGTGTAGCACTTCGACCCCTATGGAGATAAAGGAGAATATCGATCTTGTTGACGAACTTTCAGATATTGCTGAAAAAACTGGTACCAAGGTTGAGCTTATCTCTAAAAATAGTGAAGAGGGTGATTCATTATATAGTGCTTTTAGTGGTCTTGCGGGCATACTTCGCTATGCCGTTGATATATAGTAACTTTTTATAAAAAACGTTTTAATGATGGAGCGAGAGATAATTTTTAATAAATTGGTTTATTTATATAATCGTATAGAAACCGATGATTATATATATCATATAATATATTATTCCTATTGGTAAACACCATGTCATCGCGTGAAGACTTTAAGCCATTTATTCCAGCAAAGAAGATTATACCAGAACTAACAATTAAAGCAGTATTAGTCGGTGCAGTCCTAGCAGTCATACTTGGAGCAGCAAATGCATATCTCGGGCTCTATGCAGGAATGACAGTATCTGCAGTAATTCCAGGAGCTGTTATGGCATTTGCTTTTCTCAAACCATTTAAAGGAACAATTTTAGAAGTTAATATCGGTATGATGGGTGCTGCAGCAGGAGAAGCACTCGCTGCAGGAATTATATTTACCATACCTGCTCTTGTTCTTCTAGGAACATGGACTGAGATTCATTATCTCGAAACAACACTTATTGCACTATTGGGAGGTATACTGGGTGTACTCTGGATGATACCTCTGCGAAGATCACTTATCATCAAAACAGATCTACCCTTCCCAGAAGGAGTTGCTGTTGCAGCAGTACTCACAACAACTGTTGGTGACGGAAGCGCAAAGGATGATGGCGGCAGTGCGAGTGCCATCTGGCTTGTCGTAGGAGTTCTCGCAGCAGGTCTTTTTAAATTTGGGCAAGTAGCAATAAAAGCATTTAGTGGCGCAATTCATGGCATTATAAATATTGGCAAATTTGATATCGGTACTGGAGAAAAATCAGGAATATTC
>JAUWCF010000021.1 GCA_030609445.1 Thermoplasmatota archaeon
AGTTTTGTGGAAAAAACAGTATCAAATCCGCCTTTATTGAGATAAAACGGTATGATTTCAGATTCCGACATATCTGGGAAAAAACATCCCTCCTGACCATAATGCTTTTTGTTTACTCCTTGATCAATTGGGTTCATTGAGCTGGTTTCCCCGGGGATTAATTGATCAGCGCATTGGTACTTTGTTCCATAGTATTTACTTGCCCTCTCGTTGAACCGATATTTATGTGTTACAAACGAACACATTACAGGATACAGAGCCTTTTCTTCTTCAGATTCTTTTTGTATTGTTAATGTGTTTAAGATCGGCTTTCTCAGCAGTCCTCGCACACCTTTTCTTTCACTTACACTACCGTTAACAAGTGTTACCCCGTTGTCGGATCCTACGGCAGGATTGACAAAAATCAATCCTGGGTAAAATACAGATCTACTTATCCAATATGCTGTATCAGTTGGAGTGCCACAGATACGTCCTGATTTTGCTTCACCTACAAAGACTCGATCCCATGGAATCCCAATGTCATATTGATCAGCGACGGTAATTATGGTCTCTCTTCCGATTTGATCAAAATCATGTTCTTTGAGAAAATCATATACTTTTCTTCCTGTAAGTACCATATCTGCTACAGGGGGTATATTCTCATATCGTTCTGCAGCATGATTTCTCCAGAACTCAGTATGCCATACAACCGCTGAGGATAGCTTTGGATGCATGTCAACTAATAGTACTGGGCAGCCGTGATGGGCAGCAAGATATGCAGCAGGTCCTATGAATAATCCCGCCTCTGTTTCGTCTCCTGGTTTTAGTTCTTTGAGATACCAAGAGGTCCATGGATCAATTGTGGAAAATACAACATCGTTTCTCTCTGTAATTGAACGAATATATTCATATATTTGTGGTAATTCTTTGAAATGTTCTGATATTTTAAAGTTAATCTTGAGATCATCTTTTACCTTTGAGGAAACTGTGTTGCCTATATCGACAATATAGATTTCTTTTACACCCAGTTGCAACAATGTTTGTTCTATATTTGTTGGAAGTTTGTCATGTGAGACATATAGAAGCGGGGCATTTATGGTGCTTGCAAGGACTGCTCCTTCTGTTGCAGATGAAAGCGCGTTTCCTTCATCTTCTGAAAAATGTTGTTCCCATTGATATTCAACTTCAAAATCAACAGAGCCTGATATGTCATCTAAGCCAAATATTGATACCGAATAGTTTTCGTTAGGTGGGCATTCGCCTAGTCTACTTATCTGCATTTCTTGTGATTTTGTTTTACTTTCATTGATTGCACTAAATATTACTTCTCCAGATGGTCCGATAAGTGAAAAGCCAAGGCATACTGTTGGATCATTCCATGTCAATTTTAACGTTGCATCTCTGCATCCAAATGGCGGAGTGTCTTTAAAAGGCATCTCTATCCCGGGATACATTGTAACGTCAACATGATATGTAACCGAGCGGCCTAATGCTTTTAATAAAGATCCTTGTATTGAAAATAGTCCTCCAAGAACGTTTTTTCTGGGCGCATCACTTTCTGTTGGGAAATCTGTTATTCCTACTCTCCAGGAGCCTGAGTTATAGACATGACTGAACGTATATTCATGACCTATTGGAGCATAAACATTCCATTGAGCAACTGCTGCAGTTTGCATCCACTCTCCGCCTTCTTTACAGAATAACTGTAGATCTGGATCACCTGTAGGAATCATTACGCTTCCTCCGAGAATTATGCCATCCCACCATGCTTCTGCTTTGATGTATTTGTATTTGTCATCTATGGTAAACTCATGATACACAGGGTTTAAGGAGTTTGTCTGTTTGAGATCAAAGACAGGTAGTTCATTTACAGTTCCTTTTGAAAGGGTTCCTTTCATTGTATTTGAAAATGTTTTCTGGGGTTTTTCAAAATCTTCTTCTATAACTGCGACGATTGCATTATCCGAATATGACCAGTCATGAAGAGCTATTTGACTGGATAGTTCATAAGGTGTTTCTCCTTCAATTATGATGTAGTTTGATGCATACCAATCTTTTAGTTTTTCTTTTTCTACGTTGATTCCTACTATTTGGTCGAGACGATGTCCGCAAAATGATATCCAGTCTTGCATGAAGTAGTCAATTCCAACCTTTGCATCGAGTGTTTTTTCTTTTTCTTCATCGATTTTTATTTTGTCTTGATAAAAAAGCAGAGGACTGGAAACTAGTTGTTCGCCACTATTAAAAACCGTTGTTGGAACAGATGCAAGAAATGCATAGTCATCAAGATAGCTGTTTTCGTCGTAGTTGACAAATGTTGCTTTTTTTACAGGGATCACAGGTTTATAGGAGACGCCTTTTGAAAAGCCTTCTATATTAAGGGTTTCTATATCTGTACTGCCAGCAGGGACAATGATAACGTTTGCAAGCATGAAGAGAACAAGAATGAAGACAGAAACGGTATTGAATCTAGCTGAAATTTTATTCATAATGTATTACTCCCATGTTTATTTAACACTATAATAATATTTACTAATTATAAATAGCTTTTTATTTATTGTTTTAATCTAAAAGTTACTAATCAGAGTAAAAATAAAAAGCACACCATACCTTTCATAAATAATATTAGAACTTACATGTTTGGGCGAAGACAACGTAAGAAAGTTTCTTATGCCTTTGTCCTTGAAAGCATTAGTTTATCTTTGTTTTGCTCATGTATCAGCCAGAGACCAATAGGCATACCTGTTCCAGGTATTTTCATGATGCTTTGTGACCACTCCGTCATATCATGTTCTGATGTGCTATCGCAGCAGTCCACACATACAAAGATGTTATCTTCAAATACAAGCCCTGATTGATGATCATTCAGATCAATTTCAGTTTTACAAACTCCACAAACTCTTATAACCATATGTCACTACCTTCAAATCACGTCTCTCCAAAATTATAATATATTAAACGTGTTTTTATATAAAACTCTTTTGGGAAAGAAAAAAAGGAGAGGAGGATGGGATGAATTCTGAAAGATAATATTGGCAGAAATGCCAGACCGGCCGGGTGCTGGCATGTCCCCCGTATCTCACGTCGAGTTAATCTTGTAAAGTCGTTTTTGGTATATATATGTGAGAAGGGGATGAGTGAAAGTATTCATTTCGCCTAAACAGTGTTGCATTTTCTACATACTAAAAATTAAATGAGAAATAACAATAACGGTTAGTGAAAACAGAGGGAAAGAAATGTTGACATTACATAATGAGTTTAAAGAGAAATTACAGCAGATAACAGAACTATCAAGTAGAGTCAACAGCGACGATAAACAAAAGATACTTGACATGATGAAAGAACACGTAGAGGAGATACAAGACCTCTACAGCAGAAATAATGATCATTGGGCTATTGAAACAGCGGACCTTATTGTTCTTTGTTATGAGTTGCTTATTATGGAGGAAAAAGACATTGATGACGTCTTCACTAGATGTCTTCCTCGATTTGATAAAAAATTAACAAAACTTGCTGCAGAGGGACAAAACATATGAGACTTATCTCATGGAATGTTAATGGAATTAGAGCAGCGGATAGAAAAGGACTTTTTCAGTGGTTTCAAACGGAATCACCAGACGTTCTTTGCCTTCAAGAAATAAAGGCACTCCCTGAACAATTTCCACCCCACCTACGAAATACACCCGGTTATCACATCTACATAAATTCTGCAGAAAGAAAAGGCTATAGCGGTGTTGCAACATTTACCAAGAAACAACCAATAAATGTCAAGAAAGGATTTGGTATAGAAAAATTTGATAGAGAAGGAAGGGTTCTCATCACTGAGTTTTCATCATTTGTATTGTTTAACATCTATTTTCCTAATGGTAAAAAGGATGATGAACGACTCGAATACAAACTTGATTTTTATGACACCTTTCTATCTTATGCAGATAACTTAAAAGCTGAAGGAAAAAACATTGTTGTCTGCGGGGATTTTAACACAGCTCATAAAGAGATTGATCTCACCCATCCGAAGGCAAATGAAAAACGTTCAGGATTTTTACCTATTGAGCGCATGTGGATAGATACATTTGTTGACCATGGCTATGTTGACACTTTTAGATTTTTTAACAAAGAGCCAGATCAGTATAGTTGGTGGGATATGAAATCTAGAGCAAGAGAACGAAATGTCGGTTGGAGAATTGATTACTTTTTTGTAAACAAAGAATTTCTGCCACGTCTCAAAAAAGCATTTATCCTGCAGGACGTTATGGGTTCCGATCATTGCCCCGTGGGAATTGAAATTTATGAGGAAGAGTAAATGAAAGAATCAATTGATTATATCTATAAAGAGCAGAAAGAACTGTCAACATTTTCAGGTATTGGAGCGCTTCTTGGTTGGGATCAAATGACATATATGCCTCAAAAAGGAGGTATCGAACGTTCCGAACAAATATCGCTTATCTCCCGTCTTGCTCATGAAAAATTCACAGCAGATGAGCTATATAATCATGTTAAAAAACTCAATGAAATTGATGCTTTAAAAAAACTTGAACAAAAAGATAAAGCAGTTGCCTTAAGACTCATGAAAGATATTGAGAAATCCAGAAAGGTTCCATCTGAATTTGTAGAAAGAATGTCTAAAACAACAACCATTGCGTATATGGTTTGGCAGGATGCACGGGAGAAAAATGAGTTCTCGCTGTTTGCTCCGCATCTAGAAAAAATTGTGGAACTGGAAAAAGAATATTGTACATATATCAATCTTCCAGGGCATGCATACAATAATCTTCTTGATGATTATGAAGAGGGAATGACAGTCGACAGACTTGTAAAAGAATTTAGTTTTTTAAAATCAGAACTTAAAGCAATTTTAGAAAAAATAACTTCGAGTGATATCTATCAAAAACAACAATTATTTGATGGGAAATTTAGTGAAGAAAAACAGAGAAAAATATGTGATTTTATAATTGAAAAACTACATCTTCCTAAAAATAGAGCGCGTCTTGATGTATCTACCCATCCATTTACAACATCTATGGGGAATGATGATGTTCGAATTACGACTAACTATGAACGGGAAAATCCGCTTTTTTCGTTTTTTTCCACAGTGCATGAGGCAGGCCATGCATTATATGAACTTGGTCTTCCGAGAGATGAATATAAAGACACAGTGATTTCTGATTCTCCGTCTCTCGGACTTCATGAATCGCAATCTCGTTTTTGGGAGAATATGATTGCAAGAGACAAGCATTTCTGGAAATTTCTTTATCCTGAGTTTCAAAATATTGCAAAAGACGAGTTATCAGGCATTGATCTTGACACTTGGTATTACTATATCAATCAAGTAGAACCGTCTTTCATAAGAGTTGAAGCAGATGAGCTTACATATTGTTTACATGTAATCCTGCGTTTTGAGATTGAAGTAGCATTGATGGAGGGAAAAATATCTGTTTCAGAACTTCCGCAGGTTTGGAATGAAAAAATGCATGATCTGCTTGGGATTACTCCTAAAAATGATAAAGAAGGTGTTTTGCAGGATATGCATTGGAGTGGTGGTAGTTTTGGGTATTTTCCAACCTATGTAATTGGAACGGTTTATTCATCTCAACTATTCAAGCAACTGATAAATGAAAATACGAATCTTTATACTGAAATTGAACAAGGAAACTTCAATAACATTTTAAACTGGCTGATAGAAAACATTCACAGATACGGACGGCTTTTGACTGCAGATGAAATAATTAAAAAGACATGTGGTGAAGGATTAAATTCCAAAGTATTTATTGATTATCTAAAAGATAAATATTATGCTCTTTATGAAGTATGATCTCTATTGTCTTTTTTATGCTCCAAATTTTTCTAAACGTTTAGCATTTGCAAGAGCAAGAGGCATCAAATCTATTGCTGGGAGACGGTTGCCAAGCCCTCCGGTAATACAGGCACGTTCACCAAAACAATCTACCTTATCAGCTCGACATAACTTAGACCATATTAGTACTGGTACTGGATGCCAACTATGTGCTTTCATAAGTGATGGCGTTGAGTGATCGCCGGTTACAATTACTACATCAGGATTCAAATTGAGAAGTCTTGGTATTTCTCTATCGGTCTCTTCAATTACCGATACTTTTCTATCAAAATCACCATCTTCTCCAGCACTATCTGTTTTTTTGACATGTAAATAAAAGAAATCATAATCATTCCAGTGGTTTTCCAATGTGGTAAATTCATCTTTTATTGTACTACCGGTTTCTAATATGTCCATTCCAATTAGTTTGGATACGCCTCGATACATTGGATATCCAGCTATTGCTGCACTTTTAAAACCAAATGCCTCCTGCATCGATGGCCAATTTGGTTTTTTTGAAAAACCACGTAACAATATCATGTTTGCTGGATGCTGATCTGCTAAAACATTATGTACTTGATCTAAGAATTGGCTAACAAGTTCTGCGGTATGAGTGCCATCTGATGATAATGCTTGTGGTTGCAGCGGTTTTTTACCAATTTCTTGAGGATCTGTATCAATGATGTATCCAGAAAGATTTTCACCTCGCAATACAATAAGGCATCTGTGTTCTTTTACGGTCTCAACAAAAACTTCCACACCCGGTAATTTAATATCTCGTAGAATCTCACATAGTTCTTTGTTTTTCTCTGTTGAGATGCGTCCTGCTCTTCTATCTAGAACGTTACCGTTTTCATCAATGGTACAAAAATTTCCTCGAGCTGCAACATCACCTGGTTGTAGGTCAAAGCCTATCCCAAGCGCTGCAAGTACGCCTCGCCCTACCTTATATTTTACTGGGTCATAACCAAATACTCCAAGATGCCCAGGGCCACTTCCAGGTGTGATTCCAGGGCCTACAGGTTGTTGCAAACCACATATGCCTTTTTTTGCTAGTGAATCTAAATTTGGTGCGTTAGCAGCCTCAAGCTCTGTAAGACTATCCGATTCTCTAGGAAGTCCACCCAGTCCATCTATGACCAATAAAACTATCTTTGTTTCCGCAGGCTTTACTAATGTTTTAATAAAATCTAAATCCATATTAAACTCACTTCTCTCCTTAAACCTCACCATTTTATTTTATAGGTTAAGCTATAATTCCAGCAATTTATCTTTCTTAATAAAGGTTATGTATACGAGAATATGAAATTATGAACCTGGTAAGGCTTAAACACTATCTTTTTATATACGCTTCATCATTAAAAAAGATTGCATATGATAGAAAAGAGATTCAAATGCCCGGATTGCGGAAAAGTTGCTTCCCATTCTGGAATGCCTGGAGAAATTAAGATCATCTACTGTCCGTATTGCGGTTCAAAAGGCAGAGCTAGATTACCCGAGCTTAAACATATAGAGGATCTTGCTATAGAAGTATCTGGTCTCAGAAAGATATATGGCGATCTTGTTGCAGTAAATGACATATCTTTCTCAGTAAAAAAAGGTGAAATATTTGCTTTTTTAGGGCCAAATGGCGCTGGAAAAACAACGACTGTTGAAATGATCGAGTCAATTCGACAGCCGACAGCAGGGACAATAAAGCTGTCAGGGAAAGACATTAAGACTCATTTTAATGATATTAAGAAAAACATTGGCGTCTTACCTCAAGAGTTTCATTCATTTGAAAGGCTCACTGTAAGGGAAACTCTTGTTTATTTTTCTAAGCTTTACAAAAAAAGAGCAGATATCAACAAAATCATAGAATCAATGGATCTAAAGTCCTGTGAAAAAACACTGTATAAAAATCTCTCAGGAGGATTACGGCAACGAGTCGGTGTCGCAATATCCCTTGTTAATGATCCAGACATTGTGTTTCTTGACGAACCGACAACAGGCCTTGATCCGAAAGCCAGGCGTGACGTCTGGAATGTGATTGCTGGCCTACGAGATAATGGAAAAACAGTTTTTCTCACAACCCACTATATGGAAGAGGCAGAATATCTTGCTGATCACATCGCAATCATACATAGAGGGAAAATCATTGCCGAAGGATCTCTTAACGAGCTGATAGAACGATATGGGCATGGAAGTCTTCTTCGTATTAAAAGATGTAAAACTGATGATGCTGTTAAAACATTAAGAGAGAAAGGATTTGATGCATCGTCAGAAGGCAATGGCAATATCGCAGTTAAAATTGATTATAAAGATAGAGTGCTTGATGTTTTATCAAATTTACGACATGAATGTATTGAGTATGAAAGTATTGATATCAGACGCTCGAATTTAGAGGAAATCTTTCTTCAACTCACAGGTGCAAAACTTACAGGAGAGGAAATAGCATGAGACCATCAGTTATCGCAACAGATTTTGTTGCCAGTATAAAGACATGGAGTAGAAGCAAAGGAACTCTTTTTTGGACTCTTGCATTTCCCATCATGCTTATCTTGATTTTTGGTGCGATATTTTCAGGTATCGGTGAGACAGAATATACGCTGCATATTCAAGATTTAGATGGTTCTGAGATGTCAAGAAGCTTCATTGAAAGCCTAAATGGCACAGGTGCAATAAAAACAAAGATCGTCACATCATCTGAAAACATTACTTCATACATTGATGAAAACAGTATCGACCGCTTGGTAGTAATCCCAAAAGGCTATGAAGAAACTATTAACAAATCTTTTATTGACCAAAACACGTCAGTTAATCTCTCCTTTTATTTAGATCCTGGTGAACAAACATCCAATCAGGTAGTGATAAGCGTTGTTTCAAGTGTCATTCAGTCGTTTAACATGAAGCTTACCGGTGGAAGAAACATTATTGGAATAGAACAGATCAGTACCATTCCTGAAGAATTTACTTTCTTTGATTTCTTTCTCCCAGGAATGATTGGTTTTACCATCATGCAGACATGTGTATATGGCAGCATCGAGAGGAATACAAAATTCAGAAAAGATGGTATTCTGCGGAAACTGTTGACAACACCTATTACGAGAACGGAATGGATTCTTTCAAAAATGCTGTTCATGTTGTTTCTCTCATTCATCTCAACATCCCTCATAATTGCTGTGGGAATCATAGTATATGGCATATCTGTTCACATCACCCCCTTGATGATTATTATTATCATTGCCGCAAGTTTTCTATTCTCAGGTCTCGGGATGCTTATCGGACGGTTCGTAAAAGATGAAGAAACTGCAGATACTGCAGGTGGCGCAATCACGTTTCCGATGATGTTTCTTGCAGGAACATTTTTTCAGTTGGAGATGATGCCTGAATTCTTACAAGCCTTTGCACGAGTTCTCCCGCTTTATTATGTCAACGAAGGACTACGAAATGCTATGACGTATATGAATCAATCAGAGGCAATTCTAAACACGATCGCAGTTATCATATTTGCATCTGTATTTTTTATTGCAGGCGTTCTTCTTACAAAATGGAAAGAAGACTAAAACCTAGTCCTCTTTTGGCCATTCAAAATGACTGTTTTTAAAAAAAGAAAAGTCAAGATTGCCCCAGTCGTCAAAATCTCCTTTGCCGTGGGAACCATCTGAATAATCAAGAATACGATAGGTATACCAATAATTCATAATAC
>JAUWCF010000136.1 GCA_030609445.1 Thermoplasmatota archaeon
GCGCAACTTAAAAGTTGCGGTAACCAAGAAAATCCTAAAAAATCGGGGTTTTTGTTCCGGCACTACCCAGTAAAATAGACTTGGTATTATTAGCAGAGATAAATACAAAAGTAGGTTCACTACCGTTAAAAAAACCAACCATGCTTGCCTCAGGAATCATGGATGAAGACGCAGGCAGCATGAAAAGAATTATTAAATGTGGCGCAGGAGCAATTGTTACAAAATCAATTGGCCTTAAACCACGCGAAGGATATCCCAACCCAACTCTCATAGAACTTGAATACGGAATTTTAAACGCAATGGGCTTACCCAATCCGGGAATCGATAACTTTGGTGAAGAAATCCTTAAACTAAAAAAATCAAAAACCCCAATCATCGGAAGCATCTATGGAGCCAACTCAAAAGAATTTATCAAACTAAGTCAAAAAATGGAGGACTACGGTGCTTCTGCAATAGAACTAAATCTCAGCTGCCCTCACGCAAAAAAATACGGCCTTGAAGTCGGCTCTGACCCAAAACTAATAAAAATAATTACATCCTCAGTAAAAGTAAATGTCAACATCCCTGTTTTTGTTAAACTCTCGCCAAATGTTACAAACATCTCTAAACTTGCAAAAGCAGCAGAATCCGGAAACGCTGATGCAATAATAGCCATTAACACAGTGAAAGCAATGAAGATAGACCTAGATCTCAGAAGACCAATTCTCTCAAACAAAATAGGGGGATACTCAGGACAAGCAATCAAACCAATAGGCATTCGATGTATCTATGAAATAGCAGAGCATGTAAACATCCCAATCATTGGAGTCGGCGGGATACTAACTGGTGAAGATGCAATAGAATACATGATGGCAGGAGCATCTGCAGTACAAATCGGCGTGGGAATATACTACAGAGAACTTGACATTTTTAATAAAATAAATAAAGAAATAGAACAATGGATGGATAAACATTCATATAAAAAACTATCAGAAATAATTGGAGCAGCTCACCTATGAACATCCCAAAAATAACAAAAATACTAGATATACAAAACGAGGCAAAAAACGTAAAAACAATCACTTTCAAATACCCAAACAAATCTAAACCTGGTCAATTTTTTATGATATGGATACCAGGTGTTGACGAAATACCAATGAGTGTGTCCTATTTAGATAAAGACATCAAAGAAATAACGTTTAAAAAAATTGGAGACGCAACATCTGCTCTTTACAAGTTAAAAAAAGGAGACCGCATCGGAGTCAGAGGACCATACGGGAACGGATTTCAACCAAAAGGAAAACAAGTTCTTTTTGTCGGCGGAGGAACAGGCATAGCAACCATTGCACCAGCAGTTGAACATACAGTAAAAAACAAAAATAAAGCAACAGTAATTATTGGTGCAAAAACAAAAGATGAACTCTTTTTTGAAGATAGACTGAAAAAATGTGGTGCAAAAATACTTGTCTCAACAGATGACGGATCAAAAGGATTCAAAGGATTTGTCACAGACCTAGCCCAAGATATCCTCAAAAAAGAAAACATTGATTCCATTATGACCTGTGGACCAGAACAGATGATGAAAACATTACTTACTTATAGTAATAATATATATTTTCAAGCATCACTAGAGCGATACATGAAATGCGCATTAGGCATCTGTGGACAATGTTGTATCGGAGAAGGCCTACGGGTATGTATGGATGGTCCTATATTTGATGGGGAAACATTAAAAAACGTAACTGATTTTGGTGTTTATAGGAGAGATTCGGCAGGTAGAAAAGTCCGATTTTAGGATGAAAATATGATATCAAGAAGAGCTACTATCTTAATTGTATTACTTGTAATTATCTCTCTTCTTCTGATTTCCCTCTCGCTTCTAAGTATTTTTGTTCCAAAATCCAATGTGTGGGCAAGTAGTGAGACACAAATTGATAAACTCCATAACCTAGGCTTTGATGGCTCTGGAGTAACCATCGGCATTGTGGATACCGGCGTTGACATCCTTCATCAAGAATTTGAAACATCATCATTCACTGCTTGGTATGACTTCATCAATCAAAAAACAACATATTACGATGATGACGACCAAGGAACCCATCTTGCAGGTATTCTCGTATCAAAAGGATCATTTCAAGGGCTTTTCTCAGGAATAAATATACAAGGAATTACCCATAATGCAAAAATTGTGGTTGCAAAATCCATACCGCAAAATCAATATCTTTATGGAGGTGGAAACGACAGCACCATAGCTGACGGCATACAGTTTTGTATAGAAAACGAGGCTGACATCATCCTTCTCTCCATGGGTATGAGCCCAGAGGATGTAAACTTTGATAACAACAGTAAAACAACTGAGATGGTTAAACAAGCTATAGATATGGGTATTTTTGTTGTTGCTCCTGCAGGAAACGATAGACAAGACGATGACGGAGACGTTTGTTATCCATCAATTCTTGAAAACGTTATATCAGTCGGTGCAATATCAAAAAGCAATTCCATATCATCTTTTAGCTCAAAAGGACATCAATACCCCTGGTCAATAAATCCAAATAAAAAACCAGAGCTTGTCGCACCAGGTGAAGAAATACTCTCCACAAGAAGTAACGGAGCATACGGACGACTCAGCGGCAGCTCACAAGCAGCAGCATACGTCACAGGAGTTATTGCATTGCTTCTTGATGCATATCCAGAATACAAACATGATGGATCTAAAAACCAAAACGAAACAACAATACAACTGTTTAAAGAAATACTTGCAAAAACTGCAAAAAAGATAGGTAGCTTACAAGATTCAAGTAACGAATATAGTCATGATGATTCCTATGGCTACGGACTTATTCAGGCATTTGAAGCATATAAAGAACTCGCGAAATATTAAATTGAGGTCCCTGAGGGTTTAAATAACTTGCCTGCCGAGGCTTAAGTTAACCCTGTGTTCGCTGGCACAGGGATTTTTATTATAGACTTCCTCTCCCATGACGGGAAGGAATTAAAGAGAGGGCGAATATGTTAAAAGAAAAGAAGGTGCAAATAGTAAGCAATCTAGCCGACAATTTGTCGCGGAGCAATATCATTATCGCTACTAATTATCAGGGCCTGCTTGCTAAACAAATGGCTGAGTTGCGTAACGCTCTGGCAAAAGCAGGTGTCGAGTATCATGTGGTCAAAAACAGTCTGGTCTATCGTGCCGCTGACCATGCGGGCAAGCCACAACTGAGGGATATAATCGAGGGTCCTGTGGCCCTGGCCTTCGGCTACGATGACATAGTTAATACAGCTAAAGTTCTTAACCAATATATCAAATCTGCGGCATTGTCTTTACAAATTAGAGGAGGATTGTTAGGGGACCGAATCTTGCTTCCAGAGGAAGTGGTAAGCCTGGCTAATTTGCCGACTAGAGAAGTCCTGATCTCCCAATTGATTAGGCAATTACAAGCCCCCATAGGAACTTTACATAATATTCTTAACCTTCCCTTGCAGGGGCTATTGAACGTGTTACAAAACAGGGCTCAAACCATTAGTGCATAACAAAGGAGGGAATCATGTCAGCAG
>JAUWCF010000022.1 GCA_030609445.1 Thermoplasmatota archaeon
AGAAACTCTTCTTTATCCCAACCCTGCTCTACAGGAACCTGAGGCAACAACAACCCTTTATAAAATCCTTGTTCAACAATAAGGCCATCTCTACCGATTTCAATACTGGATACGTAATCCTGCGGCTTAGTGGCATTAATGCATTCTGGTTTTGTTAAAACTGTTACTTCAATAACAACATTATTAATTTCGTCTTCTGCCAATGGTGGAAAACGAGGATCTCTTGTTACTGACTTTGCGGCATCGATGATTGCTTCCTTTAAAGGCATAATGGGAAGAGGAATTCCTATGCATCCACGTAGATCATGTTTAGGAAAGGTATGAAGAGTGACAAACGTTCCTTGTTTTTCTATAAAAATACCTGTTAGGTCAGAAGATAAAGATGTGCTGTTTTTTACATACTCTTCGATGACGCTACGAGCCAGTACGACTGCTTTTCTTCCTTCATCCAAGCTAAGCATAATAAGAAGTATTTAAAACAATATTAAATAAAATTTGGTTAGGCGGATTCGTCTCCTAACCGATCTTTATTAACCTTGCTCTTCTCGAGTCATTGCAATATTAAATACTATTGAAACATCGGTATCTTTTACTTCCAGTGAGCCTGTAAATGTATATGTCACATATTGACCGCTCTCGTTGACCTGTTCATCAACTGTAACATCATATGATCCAGGTACAAGCTCCACTATGTAACCTCCGTTTTCATCCGACGTTGCCGAAGCATACTTTGCAGTATTGTTTTCAACTTCAGAACCAGCGGAGAAGGTAATTGCAATGTTGTCAATATTTGCACCACTATATGTTGTACTTCCAGAGACAGTAACGGTTTCTTTTGTCATCAAGAGGTTTAATGTTTTTACGCCTTCGCCCATTGCTATAGTAAGTTGTCCTGAATAAGAATATGTGGCACCGTATTCTCCACCTGTATCGTCTATTGAAATGTTATAGTATCCTGGTTTGATTTCTGCTACATATGACCCATCTTCTTCTGATGTAACTCTCACTTCCTCTGCGGTGTTATTGGCAATAAACTCGTCTGGTGAAAAGTTAATACTTATATCTCCGATGTTTTCTGCTCCATGTTTTGTATACCCGCTCACAGCAATTGTCGCATAAGAAATTGAAACATTATATGTTGCTGTTTCATTTTCCATAAGCGCTACAGGCACCTCAATTGAATAATCAAGATAACCTGTTGCGCTATTGGCTTTTGTAGCATCAATAATATATTGCCCAGGATCCAATGCTGAAAATGCATAGCTTCCGGTTTCATCTGTCGTCATTGTTTTCACAAGCTTGTTTTCTCCATCAGCTTTTGTATACATAAGTTCAACATTTGCATTGCCCATTTCTTCCCCATTATCGTATATATCGTTTTCATTTTCATCGAAATAAATTGTTCCTTCAACTGCTGCAGGTTTTGGTTTTGATATATTATAAGTATTATTACCAGAATAGATAAATGCATAGTTTTCATGGATGACGAAATCATCAAGAACCGCTCGAATCATGTAAATTCCTGGCATCAAACCAGAAACATTATAGTACCCCTGATCATCAGTAGTCATTTGATTAAAAGCACCATATCCCACGGGCTGCCCGGTCTCAGGATCGGTTTCATCTATCTCCCACAAGGTTATTTCTACATCAGATAACGGATCATCACTAGAAACATTATATGCATCATCGTCGTCTTTATTTTGATACACATATCCTCCAAAAGTAGCAGGCTCTACGGTTATGTTGATGATTCGTTCGAAGTTTGATCCTTTGACTCGCATTGCATCATCATCGGTGATAGTTGCTAACTCAGGATCACTTGTGCTGTTAAACGTAATTGATTTCAGCACAAATGCATTAATCCCCATCTCAGGATATCTACGAATTTCAAGTGTTATGTCACCAGCAGGCGCTATCAAACTGAAATCTCCATCTATGGTATCTGTCTTGTCGTGATCTATTAGAAGAGCGTTGCCGTACAAGGATGTGCTTTTTCGGATGGTCATCTGAACTTGCAGAGGAGAGTCCATAAATTCAACATATCCTCTGATTTTAGCTCCTTCATAATATTTAGCGATAACAACCGCACTTCTTCCAGCTCCATAATATGGATACGGTGAAATATGCTCAGCAGCAAAATGCTTCATCCCCCAACAAGGAAGCTGTGAAACTTGATTTTGCAGCGCCTCAGGGATATTTCCTATGTATGTCCTATAAAACATAGTTTTATAATAATCTGGTTTATTTTCAGATGTTGTATCAGTAATAGCAATATATCTTAATCGTTCATCAGGCATTTCATTAAGTTCATTCGCAGTCCATGTTCCATCGTCTCCTCTCGTTCCATCAGGGTTAACATGATACCCTGTATATTTCACTTGAATGAAGTCGTCTTCCGGGTTGTAAAATCGTTCTCGTCCTCCTTTTTTCAGAGCGTGTAAAACCAGGCTTTTATCTGCCAAAAATCCAAATATGTTAAAAATTTGTTCATCATACCCTTCAACACCATAGTACCGAATACTAAGCCCTGTTGCTTCTTGTATATCGTGGTAAAGCATAGTAATACCTTCATCATCTAATGTATTGTTGAAAAGTTCTGTTATATCATGATAATACGCATTATCTCCATATTGTTCTCCAACAAGAAGATCTTTGCTTAATTCTTCATCATATTCCGCTCCGATTGGTGCATGATATGATGGGGTGTTTTGTGTATTTTCCATCCAGTCAACAATATCATTTGAATTGTTTTCTCCAAGCTGATTGATTAATACGTTTTTAGTCTTTGTTGAAATTGCTCCAGAATTCTTACTCATATCTCCTTGTAGTATCCGCACTATCCAAACTCCAATTGCCTCTTTTTCGCTTGTCGCTGTATGAAAATTAGCTGCCGGTGGAATTCCATCCTGGAAGTTGTCTGCAACAACAGGATGTCCCCCTATTGCTACTCCATAAAATCCGTAGTCCCACCATGAAATAAATGCAGGCCGGTCACCAGGAGTTACGATATCTGTATCCTGATCGTTTAACCATGCAAAAGCATCGACCCAGTATTGCTCCTTGTAAGAGCTTGACCCAAATGCACCTGAATGTTCCTCTCCAAAATAATCAACTTTCATATTACTTGTGCCGTTTTTTGTTGCTGCTCCAGGAACTGCTGCGTCAAGAGCTAGAAAAGTATTCGACATCATCACCAAGAATACAACAAAAAGTATACCCAAAACATGATATATCTTTATTCCTTTTCTCAGTCCCCGCAGTCCTCCACCAGCGTTTCTTATGTTTCTAAACATCTGTTTATAATCAATCTTACTGATGGCAAACCACGTTGCCCAGCCTCCCAGAAGAGCGATAAGGGGAACCATGTCGTTTAAAAAACGACCAGCCGTTGAAGCAAGCCAGAGATCTATGATAAATAGAGCAATGATAAAAAGATAATCCCTTCGTCCTTTTTGTGTAAAATACCGATACATAAGAAATACGAGCCCAAACCAGGCAAGCCAATATATTGCTGGTCCATAAGACATAACAGACCGGCTGATGCCATATGTTGATGCCTCTGCAATGGTTTGAGAAACTTTATTTCCATAAATCCCCGATCCGTAAAGTATTCCCGATAGTTTTGTTAGAGGAGCGAAAAAGGGGATTGCTTTTGTTAATGGAGTGATAAAATAGAGGATTGTTGCTACTGCCCCGCCGCCGCAAAAAATAAGCGGTAATGATATAACCCATGGAATTTTCATTTTCTTCAGAACTAAGGAAACAACTCCAAATAAGGCTATACCAATCCCCACAAATAAAGTAAGATCTGGTATGAATCTGCCCGCTCCTATCAGCCGGACAGGCATGGAAACAAGATACCCTGTGAACAAAATAACTACTAAGTTACGGATAACGTTCCGATCGATTTTACTTGTAAAAATATCTATCAAGATTTGAATAACAGCATATAGTGCAATTACGACATAGAGAAACTGTGCCTCGACCCACACCATAGACAAGCCAGCTAAAGGAACCCCTGAGAGAAGAGCATAAAGCAACGATTTTTTTGAATCTTTTTCTTTGACACTTTTTATTAAAAACAAAAAGGTTAGGAAAAACAAGAGGAGGTTTAGAGAATCGTGGTCGAATAACGCATATGCTGAACCGTGTCCTGAGCCGATATGAATTGGTATTATTGCAACAAGCATTGCAGCAATAATGCCTTCTTTTTTACCAAAAAGTGTTTTTCCAATAAAATAAACAGGAAATACAAGTAGAGCACCAAATAACGCAGGTACAAACTGCATAGAATAACCTATTGCATCTGTCTCACTCATAAACGGTACGAGAAGCCTACTGAAACCAATGGCCATCATATTCATTAAAGGAGCCCTCCCTCCACCAGACCGCCCCAGAGGATAGTTGAGAAGAGGATCTTTCTCACCTGTAACATAAAAGGGATACTTCCCTGTTTCAAGTGTTTGGTTTACTAATCGCATATTATAATATGGGTCAGGACCAGAGAGGTAAAATTTTTCACTTACGGACTCCCCTTCTGGATTTATTGCCACTTCTGAAACTATGTTAAAGTATGAATTAAGAAATAAAACCATAAAAAATATCCCAACAAGGGAGATTGCCATCCATTGGTTTTTTTTAATGATGGTTTTTTTCTTAACGGGTTTTATTGCTCTTGTCGTCTGTACTGCTTCTTCCGCAGGCATTCGTCTTTGTGCTCTTTTACGCATTATGTTCACCTAAGGACAAATACAACCGTAAATCTATAGTCTTATAAATAACTATCTCCAAAGAAATATCCATGTTTTTTACTGGGAAATCTTCAAAAACATTTCTGCAATGCATGGCGCGGTCTTCACTTTACTGAATTCGTCTTCGATGGTATCTGCCGAGATGATCTCGTCACATCCTGCAGAGAGAAGTTTTTCTTTCGCACCTCCTACAAATAAGCCATGCGTACACGCTACTGATACTTTTTTAGCGCCTTGTTTTTTCAGCTCTCTTATAGATTTCGCCATTGTGCCTCCTGTAGATATGATGTCGTCGATTATCGCAACATTTTTATTTTTGGCGTCAAGGTTTTTTGGTTTGATTTTTATGGTTGTTCCGTCGATGCGCGTCTTCTCCATATAATCAGATTCACAGCCGATGATGCCTGCTGCTTGTTGTGCTCTTTTTTTTGCTCCTTTGTCTGGTGCGAGTACAAAATCAACATCTTTTTCTTTTAGATATTTTGCAATTTCAACAACAGCACTACAACTATATGCAGGAACATTAAAAAAATCGAGTAAATGTTCTTTATGCGGATCGACAGTGATTACATAATCCGCATGTAAACTAATGTGTTCTGCAATAGCTCTTGCACTGATTGGTTCTCCATCCTCAAATTTTTTGTCTTGTCTGCTGTATCCAAAATATGGAAGTGCAACAGTTATTTCATTTGCTCCTGCTTCATAAACAGCATCTTGCATGAGAAGAAGTTCGACGATTTTTGTATCAGGATATGTAGTCTGGACAATAAGTACGTCTTCGCCCTTGATATCATCTAAGATACGAACATAAAACTCATCGTCAGGAAATCGCTTGTATGTTACTTTGATTAAAGGCTGCTGCAGCTCTTTAGAAATATCTTCCGCAATCGTTCTTGCAGATGTGCCTCCAAGGATAAACATAATTTTAACGCACATATAATTGTTTAAAGCATTTTTAGATGTTTCGTAACAAGGTTTTTATAAGAGATTCTGCTTAGTTTTTTTGGAAGGATGTTGGTGCAGTGCGTTTAAATACCGTGTTAAGGAGGAGTATGAAGATATTTGTGAGCTTATGCTTTATATCTTCAACGTTTTTTATCAACACCGCATCTGCAGAAGATGCACCGGAGAGCCTCATTGATGCAACATTTACCATTGAGTTTGTCACAGGAACCGATCTTGTGGTTGATGCAACAATGACTGCGTATAAACTGACAACCGACCACGCATATACTGCTGAGGAAATTGCAAGTGCATCTGATGAAGAGATGGGTGCCTTGAAGCTCTCTATTTATCTTTTATTGAAAAATCAAATAAACGTTGTTTTTGGAGATGCTCAGATATTAAACTTTGAAATGCCAACATACAGCAGCGGGGTTTTTAATGAAGAATTAAACGTGAAGCTGACTTCTACGTTCTTTGGACTAAACGACTCTGTTGACTCAGAAAGCATGATCAACGGCGTTTTAGATATGGGTGCAGTTATAACATATAATTTTAACCTTGTTACAGAGCCGGGTTGGAACAACACATTCACCTATGTTTTGCCCGATTCGATAAATTTTAAATCTGCCAATACGGATAAGGTCTCTCTGGACACAAAAGAGATAACATGGATACTGAATTGGAATGGAGCAGATGCAGAGAAGTCGGCTACGTTGTCAACACGTTTAAAAAACCCAACCACAACATTATCCGAAACCGAAGATATTTTTCTTACTTTTGACTTGGACTCTAGCAATGTGAATAATGTGAGGTTAACAACTATTTTTTCACTAAGGAACATGGATATACGGAAGTATGATATTTTACCAGATTTTATCACAGAACTTGGTTTTGTCCCTTCTGATGGGATACGGTTATTTATTGATAACGGTCTTCTTTCGTGGGATGATTTGTATCAAAATACCATTAAACCGGTGGAACAAACTACAATTTCAACTATTGAACATTCTTCATTTAACCAAACGCTAACGATGTTGTTTAACTGGGATTCTGAAACATCAACGAATTGTACAACACCATATAACACAACCAATATGGATGATGTTCCTGCGATAAAAGCCGAATTAACTTCTGAGCATCCCGTAGAACTGCTGCTTTGTGATATCTCGTCTCGGGCGTTTTTCGGTCTTGTCAATGCCGGTGCTGTTGCAAACATTTCTGAAGAGGATGTTAACTTCGGTGACAGGCTTGATGAAATAGGACGGTCGTATGAAGTATTGTTGCATCTTCCGACAGAGATATATTTAGAGGGAGACAATATTTATCGTTGGAACAAGAGCATTCCTCTTTCTGGTGTTTTTAGCTCTGATCTGCAGCCGTTACCAAAATATTCAGAGGAAAACATCAATACCTATATTGAAATTGATATAAGTAAATTGGATCTGAATATACCAAGTTTTTTTACGGGGAAAGCTGAATTTACCGCAACCGCGCATTCAAAAGAAGACATTCGTATGTCTGTGACAAGATTTCCTATGGAGTTTGGTTTATCGGATAAGATCAATCTGCCGTATTTAAATTCTGATGCTTTCCGAGTCTGTGTTGATGAATCAGTATTTAGTACAGAAGAAGTTGACGCTTATCTGTCAAACAAGAAAGATGTTTTTGAAACGCGTATGTCAAACGTGTTAAATGGTTTAAAAATTAAAGGCGTTGTTGATAAAGATGTTTTTTCTGATTCGTTGAGTTGGGATAAAGATATTTCTCATATGGATGATGTTGCCTCTATTGTTGCTTCAACCTATGCAAACAACCTCTACCCTGTTGGTTTTAGTTTTTCTCTTTGGCCACTGGACATGCATATTTCTAATCATACTTTTACTTTTGAAAGCATAAAAAATCAGACTGTGACATATCGCATCGAATTTCCAAAAGGAATTTCAGTAACCGCAACAGATACGTTAAATAAATCAATACTGAAAGGAAAAACAACCGATGGAAGAGAATATATTGAGGTTTTTTTTGCATCTGATGAAGAGGCGGAAATCGACACGGTTACGTGTGTGCTTGTTGCTTCTTCTCTTTACATGCTCGGGCAGTTTTTACCATGCATCATTAGCCTTGTCCTTGTTGTAATCTTGATTATTATTGTATACATGTTCAAGAGGAAAAGAAGAG
This sequence comes from Thermoplasmatota archaeon, assembly GCA_030609445.1. Taxonomy (GTDB): domain Archaea; phylum Thermoplasmatota; class E2; order DHVEG-1; family DHVEG-1; genus JAUWYM01. The sequence continues at coordinate 7,878 of JAUWCF010000022.1, forward strand.
GAAGGAAACTTGTCATACGAGAAGAGGTAGATGCTTTGGGTTACGAAGGCGAGGATTTCTATGTACCTCCACCATCATCCTCAAAATAATATTTATTGCTTCCTTATTGTTCTAAAAGCAGACGGCAACAGTTTTACAAGCGACGGGTTTTTTTTAAGAAGCGGGAAAGCTAGTTTTGAAGGGTAATCAATATCTCCATACTTGCATATAATATCGATACTTTTCGCATTGTTTATTTTTTCAAGATATTTATCCATCTTTTTGTCGTCAAGGCTTTTAATCATTTTTCTAACCTTCATGCCAAGAGAGAGTTCTCTACCGATTTCATTTGTCCAGAGTTTGTGATATTTTCTGAGAATGCGGCTGTTGAAATCACGATTTTCTAATGCATCTAATGCGACAGACGCACAGTGTTTCGCACAAAGGATCCCAGGATACACACCCCCTCCTGATGTTGGCTTTACTTGTGCTGCTGCATCTCCTACAAGCATCACATTTGAAATGGTTGTCTTTTTCAGTGCACCCAAAGGTATCGTTCCAGCGATATGTTTTGTAGTTGTTATGTTTTGTAGGCGTTTATGTTTTAACAGGTTATTGAAACATTGTTTTAACGTATTGTTTGATGTGTTGTCGATGCATAGTCCAACCCTTGCCTCCGTTCCTTCTTTATTTGTAGGGATTGCCCATGCAAAAAAGCCAGGTGCAATATTTCTCCCCAGGAAGATTTCTACATATTTTGGGTCAAGATCGGTGTTTCCTGCTTTGGCACCCATGCCTTTTAAAAACTCCGTGGGTTTTGGAAAGTCAAAGCTACTTCTGATTTTTGAATGTGACCCATCAGCCCCTATCAGTAGAGAAGATTTTGTTTTGGTTGTCTGTTCGTTCTGAACTATGCTTAGTTCAATATGTTTGTTGTTTTTTTCGACAGATGATGCTTTAGCCCCTAGGTGGATTTCAACTCCGGCATCTTCTGCATCATTCATTATTTCCTGATCAAACTGAGGGCGGTCAATCACTAACGCATGTCTTTTATCTCCACCGATTGTTAAAATATTTCCAGAGGGAGAATGAATGTGGGCACCGTAGATTTCGTTTTCAACAACCTTTGTTTTTGAAAAATCAAGGAAATCAAACACTCTTGATGTTATCAAGCCTGCGCATTTGAGAGGTGTTCCGATTTTTTTATGCTCTTCAAAAAGCGCTACGACATATCCTTTTTTTGCTATGTTTCTTGCAACAAAACCACCGATAGGGCCCCCGCCGACAACGGCAACATCATAAGTTTTCATATCTATACCTGCATGTCTCCAAAGATTTATAAAAAAAACGGTGATTCAGGGCGTAATGGCATCATTATTTGTTTTACTGCCCGCATTTGAAAATTTAGGTGGAGTATTCTTTTTTAATAGAAGGAAAGATAGAACTGTTGAGGAGGAAACCGAAGAAGAGCATGATAATTTGTTATGTAAATTTGTGAAAGATGGCTCTGGAAGGAAAATTGGAGAGAGCGTTTCTGTCGATGAAGACATTCTAATAATCAAATCAAAAGAGAGATTTCTTGGTGTCCCTCTCAAGCATGTTGAAGATGAGGGAAAA
>JAUWCF010000040.1 GCA_030609445.1 Thermoplasmatota archaeon
CCAGTCGTTGTTTTTCTTTTTCGAGTTGTTGACTGTATCTTTGAGCGCCCTCTGTTGCCTCATTTCGCCTTCGCTCAGATTCTGAAAGACGGCCTTCAAAATCTTGTATCATAGTACTAATATTATCTACACCCTCTTGACTTAGCATACCTTGGATTTTTGCGAGGTCATCCATCCCTTTTGAGAATGAACTTTTGATTGAATCGATTTCAGTGGATGCCTGACTTAATCTATCCATGAAACTTACTTTATGTCCCTTCATCTCAGTTTCTATATTATCTTCTTCCATTATACTCATGCCTCCCACCAATTTGGTGTAGAAACAGAATAGGCTTGTTGATATTTAAGAGTTGTTGTTTTCCATAAAATCAGCAACGTCATTATTTTAACAGATATATGTATCTAATAATGGTAAAATATTTAGTTCTCTAGAACCATGATTTTTTGCATAAATTTAGATGCCGGCCGCTAAACTAATAAACTACAAATAATATACTATTCCTCAGATTTGATCCAGTTTCTAGGAGGAATAAAGGGATGGGTATATTTGACATATTTAAACGAAGAAAATTTTCAAACGTTATTCAAAAGATTTTTGGGAAGAAACATGCAAAAATTGGTATTTATGGCCCTCCAAATGTTGGAAAAACAACACTTGCAAACCGGATTTTACGAGATTGGACTGGAGACATTATGGGAAGTGTCTCAGAAATCCCCCATGAAACAAGAAGAGCAAAATGGAAAACAAACATAAAGATAGATAACGGTGGCTCATCTCTTGTGATGGACCTTGTTGATACTCCAGGCATTACAACAAAAATTGATTTTAAAGAATTTATGAACACTTACGGGTTGACAAAGGAAGACTCAAGGGCAAGAGCAAAAGAAGCAACCGAAGGCGTGATTGAGTCTATCCGGTGGCTTGAAGATATTGACGGCGTGGTTCTTGTCATGGATGCCACGCAAGATCCTTTTACACAAGTAAATGTCACGATCATTGGGAATTTAGAGGCAAGAGACCTTCCAATTCTTATCGCAGCAAATAAAATCGATGCAGAAGATGCAAGTCCTGCTACCTTAAAATCTGCATTTCCTCAACACCCTGTTGTACCAATCAGTGCACTCACTGGATATAATACAGAAAAACTTTACAATAAAATGGTGAAAAATTTTGGAAAAAAAGGGCGTAGAAGGAAGAGGAGATGAAAAAATGATAAAAAAAGAGACAGGGATTTCGTTTAATCTTGTATCACGCTACAAACTAAACGGTTTTTCATCTAAAGAGAAACTTGAATACATACTAAAAGAGGTGAAAGACGGCAGGATACTTGTCCTTGAGCAAGGTCTTACAGCAACAGAACAAACAACGCTTATTGAACATACAATGAAAGAAATAGATCACGATACATTTATTGGAATAGAGATGGGGGGATATGGAGAAGAGAAAACAAGTTTTGTCCAAAGGGTTTTTGGCATAATTAGAAAACCTCGTATGACTGTTATTGGACCAGCTCATCTTTTAAAAATGGTCCATAAAAGTAATGATATGATAGAAACAACAATAATTCCGGGTAGAGGAACAAAATAATGCCTCATCAATGTCTTAAATGTGGACGTATATTCGAAGAAGGGTCAGCCCAACTGTTACGAGGATGTCCAGATTGTGATGGCAATCGATTTTTCTTTACAAAGCAACCTTTAGATGAAAACGAAAGAGATGTTATCAGTAAAGAGGTAAACAAGGATATAACGACAAGAATTATGGATTCACTTGCAGATAAAAACAATGAAGCAATAAATAAACCAGGAAAATGGGTTTCCATTAAACCAAAGGAAATTAGAAAGATCATTGAAGAAAAAATAAGTGAAGAAGAAGTAAAAACAGAGATTAAACCTGAAGAACAAGAACCCGTAGAGCCAATAAATGATGAGTATAGAAAGTCGGTTATTGAAAAAATAAAATCTGAAGCAGATGAACATGAATCTCCAGAGACCATAGCTATTGAGAAACCAGGAAAATATAATATTGATCTCAAAGGACTTCTAGAAAAAGAACCAATAATTATACAAAAAGATGGCACCTATATAATTCATTTACCATCTGTTTTTAAAATGATTGATAAAAAAGAATAATGAAACATTTTAGCAGATTATATGTATTCGATATGTTGAAGTTTGTTAGATCAATCAGCTGAATTATTATCCTATAATTTTAATCTTCGATGCAGTTTCACCACTGCTTCAACTGCTGATTTTGCTCGCTCGATTCTTGCCTCTGCTTGAAGTCTTGTCATACCGGGTCCAGAAATTCCAAGGCCAACAGGCTTGTTATATTCTAATGCAAGATCAGCTATCTTTCTTGTTGCATGCTGAATAACAATATCATCATGTTCAGTTTCACCTTCAATAACCGCACCAATTGTTACCACACCATCGATATCTTTTCGCTCCAACAGTTTCTTTATCGCAAGACCCATATCAAACACACCAGGAACTTTTACAATCTGGGTTATTTCAGCTCCAAGAAACTGCGCGTGTTCTTTTGCTCTTTCAAGCATCATCATGGTTATGTCGTAGTTAAATTCAGAAACAACAGCCCCTATTTTCATTGATTCTTTTACCATTTTTATCATACCTTCCTATCTAATAATTCCGGCATCTTCAAACCCTTGCCTCAGTCCTTTACCAGCATTTTTTGTAAGGTGCTCAGGTTTGAAAAGTAAATCTAATACATTTAATGCATGCTTACGCACCCTTCTTTCGGTAAGCCATACTAGTTCTTTTTCATTTTTTGCTTCATCCTCATGGACAAACACTTCAATAATGTGTTTATTGCACAAAAGTTGTGTTTGAATAAGACCCATACTTGCCTCATGAGCACATTGTTTATCAATAGGCATAGCTCCAGGCATACCAAGGGCTAGGACAATATCACATTCTGATTCTTCAAATAATTTTTTACATGCAACGGGTAAATCTTTCATCCCAGGAACTGTATATCGCAGTATTTTAAATCCAGTAGCATTGGATTGTAATTCGTTGATTGCTGATTTTGCCATGTCAAAGCGGGCAAATGTGGTATCTGCGATGCCAATTTTTTTCATTTTCCTTCGATTCTCTCCATCTTTTTTTGAAATTCATATGCGGATACTATTTTTTGAATGATCCGGCGGGTGCCATCAAGATCGCTTCCGCAGTTGTATTTAGATAGACGGACAACCTTTGCTGGAAGCTTTCGTTTCTTTAGCTCATCTTTGATTTTTTTTTCATCATGGATCTGGTCATATCCAAGGGCAATAATATCTGGCCTCACCTCTTCAACGATTGCATACATGTCATCCTCATGACCGAGATATGCTTCATCGACAACGTTTAGTTCCTGAATCAGATTAAGTCGTATTTCTTCTGGGTTAACTGGTTCGTGTTTCAGTTTTCGAACGGTAACATCTGTTGCAACAACAACACAAAGTGTATCTCCTAGTTTCTTTGCCTCTTTGAGGAAATATATGTGTCCCATGTGAAGTAGATCAAATGTTCCAGTTGCCACTACTTTGACCATTGTTTCCATGCCTTTATTATTTCCTTTCCTTCGAGAAAAGTAAGATCGTTTTTTTTAGCATAACAAATAGCATCTTTTTTTGATAAGGCATTCCCGTTATCACCCATGATTTCGCATCCGCCCCCAGCAGGAATAAGCCCAGCCATCTTCATAAGAGCAATGACAAGCTCTGTATGGCCTTTTCGTTCATTAAGAAGTTGTTTTGATGCGACACATATTGGTATATGTCCTGGTGATCTAAACTCCTGACCAAGTTCTTGAATTGCTAAGTTGCTATCCATATTTTTTGTTTTTTCGATACTCTCAGAGAATTTTTTCATGGTGAGGCTTCTATCAGCATCTGTAATGCCAGTAAACGTTTCTCTATGATTAATATATAATGAAAAAGAAGATTTTGTATCATACGGGATGTCATTGGGAACAAGTTCTTTTAACACAGGATAAGTACCATTAACTTGGGTATACAAATCAGCAAGAAATGGAAGTTTAAACGTATGTGCAACCTCGTTTGAAATCATAAGAAATATGAGTCCACCGCCATCCTTCCTCATTCTTTTTATAGATTCAGGGGTAACAAATTGAGATGCCATGACAAAATCTGTTTCACCTTCTCTTTTTTCGCTATCATAAACTAAGATAAACTTTCCTTGCTTTAGATCAGCCAATGCTTTTTTGATTTTTTCTATACGCTCACCCTACTTGAAAAGTTCTCTACACAAAATAAATATTGGGTTATTACTCAGAAATGAGTGGGTTGCTTCTTCGTTTATTCCGAGATGCTAGATATCTAGTGATATACCCAGCTATCCTATTTCTCATAAGCTTACTGCTTGTCTCTGCAAACTGATCAACCTTTTCTTTATTATGTTGAAAATCATCGAACTTAAACTGATCTGGATATTTTTTCACAAGCTCAATAGCAATAGTTTTTATGTGTGTATCTCGTATGTTTCCCAGGTTATCACCTTTAAACTGTAAAAAGTCGAAATATGATCTTATTATTTAAACATGTAGGTGACATATGCCCCATCCTAACACAATACCCAATCGTACCGCAATGCCGCAACATAAAAAACAACACAAAAATGAAATCTTAACATATATATACAAAAGAAACATTTGACATCATGAGGAGAGACAATAAGCAAAAAAAAACCATCCTTAAAAACCATTGCTGGAAAAAAAATCGATGAGTTTGAAAAATATGCTATAAAAAGCGATACAGGACAAAAAGTATTAGCAAAAATATATCACTCTGACATATACAATTATTTCTCAAAAAAATTAACGAATTCAAAGATTACAAACTTACTGAAGAGACGAAACAATATCCCGTTCCAGAACATGTTGCAATCATCATGGATGGAAACCGACGTTTCGCAAAAAATTTTGAACTAACTCCCGAAGCAGGACATCTCTTCGGACGAGATAAAATAGAAGATGTTCTTGATTGGTGTCTTGAATTAGGCATAAAAGTACTTACGGTCTATGCATTCTCCACAGAAAATTTTAATAGAAATGAAGGTGAAGTAAAAACACTCATGAATCTTTGCAAACAAGAACTTGATAAAGCGGCAAAAGATTCAAGAATTCATAAAAATAAAGTACGAATAAGGATAATAGGACATATAGAGTCTCTCCCAAAAGACACAAGACAATCTGCACAGTATGCTATGGATGCAACCGCAAAATATGATAAATATTTTTTTAACATCGCACTAGCCTACGGTGGAAGAGAAGAAATCATACATGCGATACAGGAAATCGCCGGTGACGTTAAAAAAGGAAGTATCAATGTACAGGACATCTCACAAAAAACAGTATCATCATATCTTTATACTAACGGCTTACCAGATCCTGATCTTGTACTCCGAACATCTGGTGAAGAACGAATATCAAACTTTCTTCTCTGGCAGCTTGCCTACTCAGAACTCTACTTTTCTGATGTCTTCTGGCCAGCATTTCAAAAAAGAGATCTTCTCAAAGCCATACGAACATATCAAAAAAGAAAAAGGAGATATGGAAAGTAAAAAAATCTTTTTTTGAAACCCACTCATTTGGCGTTTTCAATATCTTCAGTTACATCTTCTTTTTCAATCTCTTCAGCTATTTTTGCAAGCTTTGCAAATTGACGGGAAAGAAAATACAAAATAAAACCAAGCCCAAGAGAAAGGATTGCAAAGGCCAGAAGAGAACCAAGCATAGTTTCACTGATACCAACGAAAGGGATTGTTTTTTGGATGATATAAAAAATGAGAAGAACCATACCAAGAATTAATAAGAATTTACAAAAAAAGCCTGTTTTCAAATCACTGTAGACCGATATGTTTCTCTTTTTAAACATCAGGCCTCCTTGCCTGCAAGGTTGAGAGCATTTTCAACTTTACTTTGAAGCTCATTTAGTTTCTCCCTACTGCGTCCTTCTTGTTTTTCAAGTGTTGTTTTTCGGAGTTCTAAAGATTCTTTGTTTGATGCGAGTTCTTTTTTAACATCGTTTTTTCCTTTTGTCTTTATGAGGATTGCGCCAACACTCTTATAAATAGGAGTCTTTTCAGAGGTATTTTCAATTTCTTTTAACGCTTCTTCGGTTTCTCTTAATTGAAGTTCGATTTGCTGACGTTGCTGTGCAATCATTTGAACTTGTGATCGTAACTGCTGCAATCTGTTTATCTGATCTTGCAGTTGTGGGGACATTTCTTCTCCAACCATATTTTATTTCACCTTTTTAGCTGTAATGCAAGGTTCACTTTTTATAAGTATTCCTAGCCTTTTTTAAAAATTTTTATGAAAACTATTCTTCTTATTTTATAGTATCTGGTTTTTAATTTTTATTTAGAGGAGAACAACTTGGAAGAATGTATTTAAGGTTAAATAATAGAAACCATTATATAGAAAGATACAAATATAGTAGAGTAGATTAGAGATAACCATAATTACACGGGGATAAATTATGAACAAAAATGATAAGCTTATAGCAGTAATTGGAGTTGTAATACTAGTCATCGCATCAATTGGCATCTATACCTGGAAACCAGGGGAAACAATGCAACATCTATCATCCATCGACGATTTTTTTGTTGTTTCCAGTAGCATCTCAGACGTACCGGATGCAGTAGCGGTCTCAGATGCAGACCCATTTTATGCATTAATAGCTACTCCACTTGCAGTACATTATAATGCTGAAGGAAAACAAGAAATCATACCAATGTACGTTCAAAACTATAGCAATCCTTCACGTGCCGTCTCTCGAGCAGAAGAACAAATAGATATTGCAGCTAATGAATTCATCGACGACTCTAGATCAGTAAAAGAATGGTCTATTGAACTTGCAAAAAAATACTGGAGCAGTAGTGAAGCAGCGCTCATTATTGAAAACAACGAATCTGGTTATAACCTAGGAGTAATGGCAACACCACTTGCATCATATCTCTCTATACCAATTATCGTAACAGATGAACTGGATCACCAGATAAGAGAAGTGTTTAACGAACTTGGAGTAAAAAGAACACTTATTTGTGGTGACAACATTGAAGGATACGGAGATGTTTTACGGTTTAATACTGTTGAAGAAATTGTTGATAATACAACAAAACTTCTTATGGAAAAATTCGGCGATATCGACTACATCACGATAACAAATCCGATAGATGCATGGCCTCCTGAAGTTTTAGACAGTGAAGAGTGGATTTTTGAAGACACATTTAGTACGATGGCGACAACAGAACTTCTACAATCAGTAACCGCAGGATCCAACGAACTTGGAACATTCACCATTCCAAGTGACTACAAATATGCTCTTGTTAAATTCAAGGGAATAAATCTTCATAGTGAAAACGTCAATGAACTTGGGGACAATGTGATGTTTATGTGCGGTGTGACGGATGAAGATGAATATGAAGGTC
>JAUWCF010000054.1 GCA_030609445.1 Thermoplasmatota archaeon
GTTCAAAGTCTGCGTCCAATTGCCCTCTAATTCTGTTTGGCGTATTTGGTCTCAAACAATTTCTGCATATGTGTCGATAATTCATTTTTCACCTCCTTCTCCTTTGATTCCAGCGATATGATTTGCAATAAGGACATTGGAGCGGTTTCTTTTTTATCGAGTCCCACTGATAACTGCAACGCTTGCATTTTTGTTTCATCCTATCAATATTATTAATATTATGAGACAAAGTATAAAAATTACAGGTTGGGTTAAAGTTGACTATAGAACTTTTGATTCAAAGTCTCAATTTATATGTAGTACAAACAGGGATTGATCTCGTTAAACAAAAGTTGTATTAACGAAAAATGTTTTGATCATCCAAACTTAATAAACAGTCTCTAAATAGTAAAAAATAGTAACCTATGGTTTAACCCTAAATATCTTTGGTATTTTCAATTTTGCTGTGATTTAAACTCCCAGTTGGAATCACGTCCCCTGCACTATTTTATTTCTATGGAGTTAATCGTGTTCTATCACGTGGAAACAAAATACATTCTCTAATATTTTTAATGTCGAGTAGCTCCATTAAAAACCGTTCGATACCAAAACCAAAACCACCGTGCGGGGGCATACCGTACCTAAATGCTTTAAGATATGCTTCAAAGTCTTTCGGATTCAAACCACATGCTCCTAACCGCTTCTTTAACAGTTTCACATCATGGATACGTTGACTTCCGGAAGCAATCTCCACACCTTTACATTCTAAATCAAAACCACGAGAATATTTCTCCCCTTCAGGCATTGTATAAAACGGCTTTGACCCAAGAGGATACCTTGTTATAAAATAGAACTCCTTACCACCCTCTTTCATGATTTCTCCAAGAAGTTTCTCATCTTCAGCACCAAGATCCTGACCCCATTCTATACCAGATTTTCTCTCATGCAACTTATGTATAACCTCATCATATGGCATCCTTGCAAATGGAAGTTTTGGAATCGCAATTTTTTTATCTAAAATCTCAAGTTCTTCTTTACATTCACTCGCACTCTTCCACATACTATGGACAAGATTTTCTAGAATCTTCATCACATCTTCTTCACTAGAAATATACGCCATCTCTAAATCAACAGCAGTCGACTCATTCAAATGCCTGCGAGTATTATGCTCCTCTGCTCTGAAATACCACGCAATCTCATACACTCTGTCAAGACCAGTTGCCATAAGGCTTTGTTTATACAATTGTGGTGATTGAGCAAGAAACGCCTCCTTTTCAAAATACTGAAGCTTAAAAACTTCAGTACCACCTTCTGAAGAGCTAGGAATGATGTTTGGAGTATGAACTTCAATAAAACTCTGTGACCGTAAATATTGATGAGCCGCAGCAATAACAACATTTCGTATCTTAAAAATTGCTTGAATTTCTGGTTTTCTAAGATCAATAAATCTATTATCAAGTCTGGTATCAAAATCTGCTTCAACCTTATCAACAACACCCAAAGGAAGCGGTGTTTCTGCAGCTGATAAAATCTCTACCTCTTCAGGCAAGATTTCATATCCATTTCTTACCTTTTCATTTTCCTTACAAAGACCTTTCACAGAAACTACGGACTCCCGTGAAAAAGATGTTAACTGTTCAAATAATTCAGGGGTTTTCTTTTTAAGAACCGTGATTTGAAGGGTACCTTTTCCATCACGTAGGATGATAAATGCAATGGAACCAAGATTTCGAATATCTTCGATCCAACCAGCAACAGTTACCTGTTTGTCATAGTCTTTTTGTGTCACTTCTTTTGAATAACGACTTCGATACATACAACCACCTGTATCAATACAATGAATTTAGTCTTTTTGACAGGAAAAAAAGCGTTTCACCAAGCATTTTTTCATTATCCCACATGTCAACAATAGCGTTCAGTTCATCTTTAGATGCATCTTTTAGTTTATGCACCCACTGTTCAATATTTGGAATGGCACGAATAACATTATCAACAATAGTAATACTTGCTGTTTTTGCAGTTCTAGATAAAGGATTAAGATCGATAGCAATAACAGTTTTATCCATATTTATTAACGCCTGGCATCGATCACCATCCTCAAGTGGAACAAGAATGATATCAGCGGAAAAAATCCCCTCGCGATCGCATAACGCTCGATCCTGATCAAGACCCACTATTTTCACATCAGCCTTTGCACCATACACGATCTCTGCACCAGCATTCCTCAGCTCATCTGAAATTTTATCTACTCGTTCTTTGGTTCTATGGAACAAATTTACTTCAATTTTTGCAGGAATATACTCTGCCAAACTGATACATTCAGCAGCGACTAACGCAACCACATTACCATTAACTGATAGAAAAGGGTTTTTTGCAGACAGTAATGCTGCTGCGGCAGTTTTTTCAGCCAAATCCGCAACAGGTATGGTTTTTTCGCCAAGTAGATAATCAAACGCCTCACCACGCCCATGAGCAATAAGACCTGTTTCATGAACAATACCATGTTTCATTGCTTGTGAGATTTTCTCTCTAGTCATAAGAGACATATAACGTGGATGATTCTTTGATATCTTCTTCATAATTTCAAACAAAAACAACAAACTCGTATTTTTAAAAGTTCGTTATAAAACAAAATAGAGAAAAAATGGTAGTATAGCTGAACGCTATACTTCTCTATCCGTACATACTTGGTTGTGGTATTGCAGTAGCACCTGACGTCATCGGCTTTGCCTGCTTATGAAATTTCTGAAGTTGCTTTTCAATACGCTCTGCCTCTTCATAAAGCGGCCCAACATTGATATCAACACCAACAACAGTTGCAATAACATTTATTGCAGAAGCAGCAGCACGGGCATCAGGATAATTCGGATGCGCCTCAGAAAGAATTGAAATCACATCAAAATTCTCGTGTTTCCCTATATTAAGAAGCACTCCTGAGACACCAGCGATGATACCATTTTTAAACTGAGGAATATTTTTCGACTGGAGCGTTTTTCTCGCATTTTCTGTCGATCCAATTGCATATGCATCAACAACATTTCCTGCCTCAGACGATTTTCCTTCAACAACCATTCCCTCAGGAGACATTAAAAGTTTACATTTCTTTTTCTGAACCCAATCCAAAATAGAATTCGACAACGCATTAATCAAATTAGGTTTTGGTTTGAACTCTGAGACAAAAACAGCAATCTTCTCCCCAGTCTCTAAGATTCCACCATATATGCGAACTGGAGACAACGGTTCTCCGGTATGAACAACAGAAAGCGTGGGAAAATGTGGTGAATTTAAGGCCCCTATCTGCCGTAAGCCAAAGGCATCTATCAAATAATTCGCAACAATAGTACTGACAAGCCCTATTGAAGGAAAGCCAGCTATTACTGTTGCATCATGAAGATCTGTATCTTCAAATTCGATAATTTCAACATCATCCACTTGCATCACTCATCCAATACACCCTAATACGTCTTCTAGCATTTAAAATTAATTGGTGAAACCTGGTTGTGTTTTCTATCCCTTAACTACTCCCAGAGGCATGAGTTTTGCTACCTTAGCAGAAATCCCAGCACCATGTGTCACGTTTACAACTTCGCTGACGTCTTTATAGGCATCTGGTGCCTCCTCTGCCATAACCTTCCAACTTGCAGGATGAACATATATGCCTTTTTTCTTCAAATCTTCCTGCACACGTTCTCCACGCCATTGTCTCACTGCTTGATGCCGAGACATAACTCGTCCTGCACCGTGACAGGTGCTACCAAAGGTTTCTTCAGCCTCTTTTGTACCTCTGAGAAGATAACTTTCGGTCCCCATATCACCAGGTATTAAAACTGGTTGACCAACATCTCTATATTTCATTGGAATTTCTTTTTTTCCGGGTCCAAATGAACGAGTTGCACCTTTCCGATGAACAATGAGCTTTCTTTTTTCGCCATCCACGACATGTTCTTCCAGTTTTGCGATATTATGACAAATATCATAGACAATACCCATATCTAAATCTTCAGCACCATCATTTAGTATTTTCTCAAATGACTCTCTCACCCAATGGACAATCATTTGTCTATTACACCAGGCAAAGTTTGCAGCACAAGCCATAGCTTTCAAATAATCCTCCCCCTCCTTTGAATGCACTGGTGCGCAAGCCAACTGTCTATCGGGGAGCCAGATGTTGTATTTTTTTACGGCTTGTTCTAAAACCTGGAGATGATCAGTACACACTTGATGACCAAATCCTCGAGAACCGGTATGAATCATAACCATTATCTGCCCTACATTATCCACCCCAAAAGCCTTTGCTGCCACGGGATCATAAATCTCCGCGACCTTTTGGATTTCCAAGAAATGATTTCCCGCTCCTAAAGATCCGAGTTGAGGTGCACCACGTTGTTTTGCTTTTTCAGAAACTTTAGATATATCAGCCTGTTTGAGACATCCGTTTTCCTCTAAAAACTCGACATCTTCTTCCCAGCCATATCCATTTTCTACAGCCCAACGAGCCCCTATCTGTAGAACTTCATCCAGTTCTTTTCTACTCAGCCGAACCTTGGCTTTCGATCCAAGACCCGAAGGGACATTTTTAAACATCTCATCAACAAGATATTGTATCTTTTTAGTATCCAGTTCAGTTTCATGTAAATTAGTTCTAACAAGTCGTACTCCGCAGTTGATATCAAATCCCACTCCACCAGGAGAAATAACACCTTCTTCTGCATCAGTAGCTGCAACACCACCAATAGGAAAACCATACCCCCAGTGAATATCAGGCATTGCAAGTGATTTTCCGACAATACCTGGAAGCATTGCAACATTTGCAGCCTGCTCAGGAGCATTATCTTTCCGGATTGCATCAATCATCTGAGAATTAGCATAAATAACTGCTGATGTCCTCATTTTAAGGTTGTTTTTCTCACCCGTATAACTGGACGGGATTTCATATCGAAACTCATCAATTTTATTGAGTGGGCCATTCCATTTCATCGTCCATCAAAAAAGGTTAATGTAAAAATAGGATTTAAAGGTTTGATAAAAAAATCTATTTACTCTTTTTTAGATAAGGAAGCCCTGTTCTCTTATTGACTTTAACCTCATAATCCTCAGGCAGTTGAACAGGCTCTCCTGCATCTGGTATTTTTTTTGAAAAGAAATGAACTGTCCTTTTTTTACCAGTTGTTGTTTTTATCTCTTTTTTATAAAGAGTGAAATCCCCATGAGTATATACTGAATTATCAGGTTTTACCGCAGGTATTTCATCCACATAATAAGACTCCCACTCAGTAGCTGTGTCTTCTGCCACATTTTCTTCAAAAGATACATCTGCATCTGCTTTAAGTTCAGGAATCTTCAATTCTGTCTTTTTCAGTTTCACGTTTTTCTTTTGCTTTTTTTTCAACTCGTTTGCCTCTTTCTTTTTTGAGGCAGCTAAGATTTTTTCATTTTTTAGCTGTGCTTTTATCTGCGCCTCTTGCTCTTTTTTAGTTTTTTTTGCTTCGCTTTTTTGTTCTCTAAGCTCTGATCGAGCAAGAATATCTTTCTCTTGTTTTTCCTGAGCAACTATTTCATCGACATGTTTCTTTTCTTCCATTGCTTCTAGGTTTTTTAGTTTCTCTTCTTCTTTTTGCCTTTGTTTCTGTTCATATTCCTTCATCTGGATGTTTTTTTGCTTTTCTTTTTCATCTTTTCTCGCTTCGCGTTCTCGCTGTTTCGCATCTCTTTTTTTCTTTTTTTCCTCAAGTTTTTTTAATTTCTGTTCTTCTTTTCTTTTTTTCTTCAGTTCTTTTTCTGCTCTTTTCAGTTCTACTTTTGTTTCTTTCACCGCTATTGCTGGTTCTTCTTTTTGCTCTGACACTTGCTCTAATGTTTCATCAGCAGGTTTTTCTTCCACGAACTCTGAAGATATTTCTTCTTTGGCTTTCTCAAGCTCCATTGGTTCCCAAGTAGGTATTTCTTCTTCTGTTTCATCAATATATCTCTGAGGCTCAACCTTTTCATCGATTGTTGCAACCTCTGTAAATTCTTTCATCGTCTGTTTTTCTTTTTCCCCTGCAGTCTCCTCACGTTCTGTCTCCTCGACAGATTCCCATTCAGGAAGTTTCTCCTCGTTTACATGCATCTCTTTCATTGGTTCTTTTTCTTCCTGTATCGGAGTGGGCAACTTCTCTTCTGTTTCTTCATGTGTTTTTTCAAATATTTTTTCAATTTCTTTTGGCCTTACTTCTAAAAATTCAGGCTTTGAAACATCAACTTTTTCGACTTCAGACTCCAAAACATCGACTTTTTCGACTTCATAAAGTTCCTCATCATCAGAAAGATCTTGGATACCGGTCTCATCTTTACTTTCTTCTTTTTGCAGTTCTGTTTTAGTTGGCTCAATTTCCGATGGAACAACATCTTCTTCTTTTTCATGGATAATAACTCTTGGTTCAAGGCTATCAGATTTCTTTAAAAAATCAGACGTATCATGTCTCACATTAGTTTTTGATGACTCACCAGATAATCGTTCACGAATTGATCCCAGGTTTTTTTCATGTTTAGCAACAATTTCCCTTATTTTTGGATTAGAAGGATTGTCAAGAATCATGCGTAGATTTTCAATATCAATATCTTTAGATTTTTTATCTTTGGTCATAACATCAGAAACCAATAAA
>JAUWCF010000027.1 GCA_030609445.1 Thermoplasmatota archaeon
GGAATTACTATGTCTGGATTTTCAACAACAGGATCCTACAACTGCGGATATGCTGGGATCTGTTTAGAGGATGCAGATTTCTGTAGAATATCAAATAATAGTTGTTTTGGAAACCTTTGTGCAGGTATCTACCTACGATACAGCGATTACTGTATGATCGAGGACAATAACGTATCAGACAACGACTGTGGTGGTCTTAAATTACATAATTGTAACAATAACATTGTTAGAGGAAATTGGCTGGAGAACAATCTTAACATGGGACTTGATGTATTTGGAGAGTGCAACAATAACACCATCTATAATAACTATGTAGATAAATGTAGAAAGAACGCCATCGATTCCAAATATGATGCAAATAGATGGAATATAAGCAAAACACCCGGTACCAACATAGTTGGTGGACCATATCTTGGTGGAAACTACTGGGGTGACTACAAAGATATTGATACTGATGGCGACGGACTTGGTGACACACCATATGATATCAAAGATGAACCCGGTGAGAACGTCAATAACATGGACTATCTACCATTATTTAAAACGGAGAACACGCCTACAGACGAGTTAAAAACTCCAGGATTTCAAACTTTATTTGTAATTATTGGACTATTAATAGTCATCCTACTTTTAAGGAGAAAAGGCTAAATTCTATCCACTGAATTTCTTTCTTCTTTTAGGGGAGATAAAAACAGAGATAAGAAAGAAAAGAGTTGATATTATCGCTATTGTACAGCCAACCGGCCAATCTATAATGTAGCTAGCATAAAATCCAATGAGGCAGAAAATCGCGCCGACTGCAGGCGCAACTATCATAATTTTTTTGAGATCATAAGAGAATTGAGATGCAATTGCTGCTGGAGTGACCATTAGAACAAAAATTAGAACTCCTCCTAATAATCTTAGGCTGAGTGCTACAGCAGCTCCTGTCAAGAAAAGTATTGAATCATAAAAAATCCATGTTTTTATACCAGAATATTCAGCTAGTTTTCTATTCATTAAAAGAGCACTGAACTCTTTATAAAACAGAAAAACTACAACCCCTAAAACAATGGATAACACAGCAAGTAACACTACTTTAAACGGTGTAAGAGCTAGGATGCTTCCCCAGATCAAAGAAAGCATACCCCCGCCTTTCAACGCATCTGCATTAAAACTGATAAATAGAAATGCTAACGCTATAGTCAGTGGAAACAACGCACCTATTACAACATCAACATGTAATTTTGCTTTGTCTGCAAGTGGACCCAGCACAGCAGCGACAATTAGAGCAAATGCCATAGCAAATACTAGATCATCAAGGTTAATCAGCATACCTAGTGCTGCTCCTGCAAAGGCAGCATGGGACATGGTAAAACTCAATGAAGACAATTTCATCTGTGTCACAAAGACACTTAGGAGCCCTAATGATATACCAGCAAGAACTGCCCCAGCCAGACCCCACAACAAAAAAGGTGGAAGAAACATTAATGATCCCTCCTGAAACTCTCTACAAGAGTCTTTGATTTTAGTATTTTTGTAGGGGTTGTATCTTCAGCGATTGTCCCATTTCTCATTAGAACCACACGATTACAAACATTAATTTTTGACAAATAATCAATCTCATGGATGATCATCAACGTTGTCAGATTCATGTCTTTGTGTATCTTAGATAATATCTCTACTAGTTCCTCGCGAGCACCCATATCTAGATTATTGAACGGCTCATCAAGTAGCATTACCTTTGGTGTTTTTGCTACAGTTCTTGCAAACATAACTTTCTGTAGTTCTCCTCCTGAGAGCTTGCCTACGGGCCTATCGGCAAGATGCATAATTCCAATTCGGGAAAGAGCATTAAAAACAAGTTCATAATCGCATTGTTTTGGTGATTTCAATATTCCCATTGCGCCATATCTGCC
Organism: Thermoplasmatota archaeon; assembly: GCA_030609445.1. GTDB lineage: Archaea > Thermoplasmatota > E2 > DHVEG-1 > DHVEG-1 > JAUWYM01. The sequence continues at coordinate 1,899 of JAUWCF010000027.1, forward strand.
CATTAAGACAACGTCTCGCACAAGAAATGGAGATTCCTCGTCAAATGATACATCCTGTGGTAAATATCCTACCTTCTTTCTAATCTCTGATCCATCTATAGATGCGTCTTTTCCAAAAACCTTCACCGTTCCCCTGCTGGCTTTAAGAACACCGTTTATTGTTTCTAACAAAGTGGTTTTCCCTACGGCATTAGGTCCTATTACGCCGATAAAATCCCCTCGCTTTACTTTAAGATTAATGTTCGTAATGGTTGGTACATTTGCTCCATCATAAAGGGTAGTGACGTTATCAAGCTCTATAATCATATTGTATCATTTCTCCTAAAAATAAGATATTATCTAGCCACCTGAACAAGCATCGAAGAGTTGCTGAGCATTATATTCAATCGTCTCCATATATGTCTCAGTTCCGGGTAAGGCATATGGAAGGTTTGTAACTACAACATGCTTGGCCCCAACTTCTGAGGCAAGGCAGGCACCAAAATCTGTACCACCCTGTATATTGCTAAGAATAATTGACACGTTCTTTTCTCTAGCCGTATTTATAAGTCGCTCCTTATCTTTGGCAGACATTACTATAGGCGGTGGGAAGATATCTACTACCTCAAATCCCAGCCAATCTAGAAAAAGTCTCTGACATTCTATGGACATGGTCCTGTATTGAGATACATTATACTCCTCAGCTCGCTCTTTCAATACAGTCATTGTCTTGGTTATATTTTCCCAGAGTAAATCTGCATTATGTGTAAAAAAATCAGATTTTTCAGGTTTAATCCCAATTATGGAATCTCTAATCCAATCAACTCTCTCCTTATTTACGGGGAGCCAGTACCGTGGGCAACCAAGACGGATGCTTTCTTTAAGATTCTTGTTACCTGATGCTTCTATCAAATCTGGCAGCCATATCTCGATACCGTGGTGGATTATTAGTGTTGCATGACTGATCATGATGATATCTGATGGCTTAGGCTCATAGAGTTGCGGACAAACTCCGGCAGGTACAGGAGTATGTACTTCAATCTCGTCTTTACCTATTTCTCTGGCAAAGTACTCTAGCATAGTTGAAGTCGTAACAACTATAGGTTTCTCAGGTTGTATCTCAACACTCGCAAGGTACCATACTCCACCTCCAGCAAGCATTCCAGTAACAACTACGGCAACAATTGCTACTTGCAGAGTTCTTCTAATAGATGTTCCATGATACATACCTGCCCTCCTTTATTTCTATGAAATTATTTCCACTCTAAATTAGCTTTTTCCCAAATGTATTCTGTGTATACTAGAATAACAAGAATTGATAACATTACTTGCATTCTTCTAGATCTGTTACTCGTTTTACTTCATATAAAAGACCACAGTGCAATATGCTTTAGGGAGTTATCAAGATGTTCCTAAATTTTTTAGGAATATACTAAAAACCGAAATTATTTCTTGCATTCATCAGGGAATTTACCTGTTTTAGAATATTCTCTAAAACACGCTAGCCAGTCTGGCAATCCTTTTGGGCAATGCTCTACGAAACTGACAAATTTCTTCAACTGGACTATTGTTATAGGATGAAGATTATGTTCCATATTACAGGCATCTTTATCTGCCATCTGTTCTGGAACATCTAACACCATCAAAAGAGATAAAAGCGCCTTATGTCGTCCTCGTACTGCTTCACCAATTTTATAACCTACCTTTGTGAGAACTGCCCCTTCACTTTTTCTGTAATTGATATAACCTTTTGAATCTAATTTTTGAAGCATCTCAGTTACGCTTGCTGGCTTTATATCCAATTCTACTGCAATATGAGTAGTCTTTGCGTAACCTTTTTTCCTTATCAAGTTATAGATGGCTTCTAGGTAGTCCTCTTCTCTACTGGTTATCATTTTTTATCTATCCCTCATCTAAGTACACTTTTCTGCAATGATTTATGCACTTTCTACGTCACTTGTTTCAGAATCAATTTTTTCAATCATTTCTATTACCTTTGCCCCGTAGTAATCCTATTATTATTTGCATCATGAAGGTTTTTATTCTAATTTCGCGTAACACATTTCTTTTCTAAATCCTTGAAATTTTTCAGTGTTGTCATTTTTTGTTTATATTGCACCACCATATAAATTTTTCGGCATACCAAATTAAGTTCAATATACCAAATACATAAGTAGGTAAACTACATTTTCGTAGAAACAATTAAATAACGTTTACGTTACTGGATATGAATAATATTTGGATAACCAAAAAAAGTTGGGATAAACATGACAACAGAAAGAACTGAAGACTATTTAGAAGCACTAGATATTATTATAGAGGAAAAAGGCTATGCTCAAGTAAAAGACATAACTAAGTTCCTGGGAGTTGGGCCTTCCAGCGTTACAGAAATGTTTCAGAAACTAAGCAAAGCTGGCTACATTAATTACGAGAAATACGGCGGTGCGACATTAACAGCAAAAGGAAAAACTATTGCTAAAAAAACAAGAAAGAAACACAACACCTTAAGGGAATTTCTGTTGATCATTGGAGTTAATGAAAAAATAGCTGATGCTGATGCTTGTAGGATAGAACATGTTGTAAATCCTGAGACAATGGCTAGGTTAACGAAGTTTGTTGAATTTGTCCAGCGATTTGAAGAAGGACCAAGATGGCTGGATCATTTCAAATATTTTTATGAAACAGGAGAATACGTTGAATGTACTCCCAAAACTGCATCAAACTGTCCAGTCCATGGAAATAAATAATCATAAAAAATTGTCATGTTGCAATAGGTAGTAAAAAATGATAGACATATCAGGAAACATCAATCTGGCTTTACTGCTTACAGTTATAGCAGGTCTTTCCACAGGCATTGGTAGTGTTATTGCCTATTTTATCAAGAAACCAAAGATGATCTACGTCTCATTCTCCCTAGGTTTTTCTGCCGGCGTAATGATATATGTATCACTTGTTGAGCTTTTGCCAAGTGCCTTAGAGGCAATAGGGCAATTTTTAGGTGTTGTTGCTTTTTTCATTGGAATTGCATTCATTGGCGTTATCGATATCTTGATACCTGAAGAAAAAAACCCTCATCACTTCATCGGAGTTTCTGAAAGAACAGGAGTCCAAGTAGATAAAAACCTTATGAGAACAGGTTTGTTTACAGCACTTGCAATTGCCATCCACAACTTTCCAGAGGGGCTTGCTACATTTGGAACTGCACTAAACGATGTGAAACTTGGAATCCTTATTGCTGTAGCAATTGCTATTCATAACATACCTGAAGGCATCTCAGTATCAATGCCTATCTTTTATGCGACTGGAAATAAAAATAAAGCATTTGTGTACTCCTTTCTCTCAGGTGTTGCAGAGCCAGTGGGTGCCATTATAGGTTTTTTGATTCTAATGCCATTTTTATCCGAAGGCGTTCTTGCATCTCTTTTAGCATTTGTTGCAGGGATTATGGTATATATCTCTATAGATGAACTGCTTCCGATGGCTCATCGCTATGGACACAGCCATACAGTTGTTTTTGGATTTATCTTAGGGATGTTTATTATGGCTTCGAGTCTACTGATGCTTTAAACCTGTTAACACTCATCCCTCCCGTCAGTAAAAGTGGGCTCGGAGAGATTTGAACTCTCGACCTCCCGGTTATCAGCCGGGTGCTCCAACCAACCTAAGCTACGGGCCCAATTTGAAGTGATAATACGCTTTTCCTATAAAAAACTATATTACAAGTAACAATCCAGTTGACATCTGTAAAATCTTATTTATGTCTACGTTCAATCATTCCCATTAAAAGTATACAAGCTATTAATACGCGTCTATCAAAATTTGGCGGTACCATTTGGCAATTCATCTCCCAGATATCCCCGATAATTTTAAAATCTTGATCAATATTTGCCAATACCTGTCCATCCATCTCAAGGACCATTTTTTCAGGTACAAGAGCTCCACCAGGCATGAATTTTCTGGCAAGTGCCCGACCTGTCGATGATTCCACTATTCGCCCAACAAGCTGATCAGAAGTAGTATAAAGCTCCCATGTGTCTTTTACAAAGGCAGAAATAATATTTCTTTTAACGTATCCAAGTTTAGTATTTGTAGAAGAATCAATTACAGCAAATTTACCCCACACATCTAGTATTTGTTCTTGTTTAATACGGAATAACTCTTGGCTCTCATTTTCGTCAGAATATATCCGTATATCTTCCTTTAATTTGAAAAGCTTCTGTTTACAAAAACCAAGAATTGATCCACTCTGATCTTCCAGCCAATATTTATTACCAATAGTAAGCGTTTTTTTTCTAATGCGGTAAAAACCTTGATGCCAAATATCTGATGTACCATATGATTGAGTCTGTTGTTGTGGTTCGAAAATAGGCGTCATCGTTTGTTTTTCAACATTTTCGGCACATCTAGGACAGAATTTTCCGCCTATTACTAGTTTAGTTCCACACTTAGGACAGTATTGGGACATTTTTTCCTCCAATTAAATCAATAAGAACGTAATGGTTGTTCCTTTATAAACTTGTTTTCCAAGATACATAAAAAAACAATTCATTTGTTAATCGACATCTTAATACGTAATTAATTAATTGCAGGTCAAGATGGATATCGACCGGGTAATTAAAGAATTATCTCAAAACGAGAAAAAAGTACTACTTTCATTAAAAAAACTTAAAGGAAAGGGTTCACCGGAAGACATTTTTAAAAATGGTGATTTTGACCAGGAAGTTGAAGTTGCAAATGCTGCTTCGTGGCTTCAGTCGAAAAAACTGCTAAATATTGAGGATCATATTACTACTGTTTATTCTCTTGGTAAAGAGGGAAAACATTTTTTAGAAAAGGGATTTCCTGAAAAACGGGCGTTAAAAGCTTTATCTGAAAGAAAAGGCGTGCTTTCTCTAAAGGATCTTTCAGAGGTTCTTGAGAAAAATGAGGTCCCTATTGCTATTGGTTGGCTTAAGAAGAATGGTTGGGCGACTATAAGAAAAGAGAAAGAAACTGTTTTAGAAATAACTGAGAAAGGAAAAAAAGAATGCTCTGAAGTAAGTGATGACGAAAAAATACTCAATCTTCTGAAAGAAAATGACAGCGTTGAAATTAATAAAGATAAGATTAGATCATTAGTATCAAGAAAGAATGTCGTTAGAGAAAAGGATGTTATTTCAAGTACTGTAAATCTTACTAGTGACGGTAAAAAGGTGCTTGAACAGGGTTTTGAGCTTGTTGATGAGATTTCTCAGATCACATCAGCAGTTATTAAAAATTCTGAATGGAAAGAAAAAGTTATCAGACCGTATGATATTTATGCCTTTGCACCTGCTTTGTATGGTGGTAAACCTCATCCTTTAGTTGATTTGATTTCTAAGATTAGGCAGATTTTTATTGAGATGGGTTTTATGGAGATTCAGGGTGATTTTGTTGAGTCTTGTTTTTGGAATATGGATGTCTTGTTTATTCCTCAGGATCATCCCGCTAGAGAGATGCAGGATACGCTGTATTGTAAAACGCCGTCTAAAATAAGAATTGATGAAAACAAGTTAGTTGATGAGATTGCAAAGGTTCATGAAAACGGTGGTAGTACTTCTTCTACGGGTTGGGGTTATAAGTTTTCTAAATCTGAAGGAGAGCGAGCGTTGCTTCGAACCCATACAACAGTGAATACTATTCGTTATCTTTATAATAATCCTAAACCTCCTTCGAAGGTTTTTTCTATTGGTCGTGTTTTTAGAAAGGAAAGTATTGATGCTACTCATCTTCCTGAGTTTTATCAGATTGAAGGTATTGTTCATGAAGAGGATACTAATTTTCGTCAGCTTATTGGTGTGTTAAAAGAGTTTTATAAACGGATGGGTTTTGAAAAGATTCGTTTTCGACCAGGTTATTTTCCTTATACTGAGCCTAGCATGGAGGTTGAGGTTTTTTGGAATGGTGAATGGATGGAGCTTGGTGGATCTGGTATCTTCAGACCGGAGGTGACTGAACCGGTTGGTATTAAAAATCCTGTTCTTGCTTGGGGTCTGGGTCTTGAAAGGCTTGCTATGCTTAAGTTTGGTGTGACTGATATTCGTAGTCTGTATATTAGTGATCTTGAGTGGTTGAGGAAGAAGTCTTTGCTGTAGACGTCAATTTTTATCCTATGTCGATGGATTTTTTTGGTTTTTTATCAAAAATATTATCCATACGCAATATTTATTAAATATTATATATTATGCATATAGAAAAATGGTAACTACTGTAAACAAACATTTATATATTAACAAGCTAGATATTATTTATTAAGGTTGTGAATACATGCATTCAAACAGAGCACTAAGAGCATCCCTACTATCCTTTCTATTAGTCTTAGGCTCATTTACTGCTTTTATCGCTCCAACAGTAGGCGCAGAAGAATCCACAAGTGGAGAAACAACACTGTATTTTAAAGATGCTTTGAGTTTCGAAAATTATGGTGATGACGACGGATATGGAGATTTTTTTGGTTTAACTCCATTATCACAAACCCCGCCAACAAAACAAAACGATTCCGAATTTCCCCCCAGCTTAATTATTAAGGACACATCTAAACTACTACCAAAAAACAGATACACGTTGAACCAAGAAGAGTGGATACTTTGGTTATCTGGATGGGCGCTCATGTTTCTTGATGATCTTGAAGGATTTAATTTGAGCGATCTCTTTGATCTCTTTGGTGATGATTTAGAAGGCTACGATATGGATCTTTTAGTTGATCTTATGTTTCAAAACCCCTTGCGAATCGTGGAAGTCTATGAATACGATGGCAACGAATCCATTGAGATAAACGAAGATGTAATATTTGATCTTTATTTTTCATCAAAACTGCGAAGACCGAAACTATGGGACGATGTAGAAATTGGGTTATACTCAATGAATATTCAATCAATTTTTCCTCTTCCGAAATTAATAAAAAATACGACCGTTCAAATCAAACCAAAAATACTATCAGACGAACACGAAATCGTATTAGAAAACATAAGCTATATATTAGGTCCTGGAGAAAGCCTGTTATTTTCTATTAAAATAATTCCTAGTAAAAAACCAATTAGTTGGTTATTAGAGAGAGAAACAAAGATTCTGGAGTTTGTTGGAGAAAAGTTAATTAACTTTATTAAAAATCAAGAAAATAATACAAAAAGACCAAAACTTCAAGATCTAGCTATATTGGTTGAAGAATTTCAATTTATATTTGAAGAATTTAATAT
>JAUWCF010000174.1 GCA_030609445.1 Thermoplasmatota archaeon
CAAGATTAATTGATTTTGCGATCTAATCAAGAGTTTTGGATTTAACTGGCTGAAGGGAAAGCGTGCCCGCCGAGGCTAACGGAAGTTAGCCGAGCATGCCACCAGTCTACTGACTGGTGGTGCGGGCACGCATTTTGACGAAAAAAAGGTATGAAATCAGTTCAGGAAGTTTTGCTATAGGGGGATAGATGATATGACTAAGATAATGATTGTAGATGACGAGGAAGATTTTAGAGAAATGATTAATCTTATGATGAAAAACGAAGGTTATGATACTGAGATGGCTGTGGATGGTCCTGATTTTCTTGAGAAGGTTGATAGTTTTAATCCCGATATTGTCACGCTTGATGTTATGATGCCTGGGCTGACAACATGGGAGATACTTGGAAGATTGAAGGGAAAGAAGAGCAATCCAAAGATAATGCTGGTGACAGTTGTACGATTTACGGAAGAAGAAAAAAAGAGTCTATACGAAGCAGCAAACGTAGTGGGTTACATCAAGAAACCGTTTGACGTTGATGTTTTGATAAATTCTGTGAATTGTATATAAAGTATAGACTCCGCTATGTAAGTATAGTTTTCCTGTGATTGACCGGTCAATTTATAAATATAGATTTTCATCTGTATTCATGCCTGAAAAAGGTTGGTACTCGTTGACTGTTAGGTTAAGTACAGCCAGGATGATTAGAGAGTTAGCGTTGGCTAAGGGAATGACTGTGGATGAACTGTTGAATGGAATGGTATCGATCCAGAGTAAGGAGTGGCTAACTTGTAGTTTATGTGGTGTGAAGGTTAGAGCTACAAATATGTCAGGTCATATGGCCAAAATGCATCCAAAATAGTTTACAAACTACCATAATTTCCCCCGAAGGGGGTTTTGTTCTTAAGCAAATATTTAATTTGGTACATCTGATATATCTTGACTGTATCAATGTTTATATACCCGCGGTCTGTTTATTTTTTTAAGGGAGGCATGACTGAATTATGAAGTATGATGTTGTGGTTGTCGGTGCTGGTCCTGCGGGATCAACTGCTGCAAAGTTTCTTTCCGAGAACGGAATAAGCGTTCTTCTTGTTGATAAAAGCAAGTTTCCACGGGATAAATCTTGTGGCGGCGGTATACCTGTCAGAGGTCTAAAAGAGTATAAGTATATTGCGGAGAAAGGCTTGATTGAATCTTATTCATATGGTGGATTTATTCATTCTCCCTCTTTAAAATACCGGGGTGAAGTACAAAGAAATGAGCCGTTTATCGCAATGGTTCTCAGAAAAAAATTTGACTTTGGTCTCGTGAATTCCGCTATTGATAATGGAGCTATTTTTATTGATAATATGGCTGTTGATGATATTGAAATATCTGAGAATAAAGCAAAGGTCATGCTAAATGATGGAACTGATGTTGAATCCCGCATGGTTGTTGGTGCGGATGGAATTTGGAGTGTTGTAGCAAAAAAATCAGGATTAAGTCATAATCATAAAGATATTGGTATCTCTCTTTTTCAAGAATATCCCATGAGTGCTGAGACACTTGATCGTTATTTCACTAAAAAAAGGCTTTTTCATATACATTTCAATGTTAAAGGGATAGCTGGTTATGGGTGGGTGTTTCCCAAGAAAGAACATGTAAATATCGGTGTTGTAGAAATGAGGCGTAAGCTGGGTTCAGAGGAAAAGACATATTTAAAGGAGATATTTAATGATTACATACAGCTTCTTAAGGAGAGCAAAACACTTCCTAGTAGTTTTAAGGTAGGAAAGATACAAGGAGCGGCGTTGCCTACTTGTCCAGTTGAGAAAACTTATGCTGATAGAGTTCTTCTTTGTGGAGATGCAGCTGGGCTGGTACATCCGTTTAATGGTGAGGGTATTGAGTATGCTATGTCTTCTGGTAGGATCGCTGCAGATGTTATCGCCGAAGCTCTTGAAGTAGATGATACCAGTGCAAAATTTTTATCTAAATACGAGAAACTCTGGAAGAACGATTTTGGAAAAACGATTAAACTGTTTTTACGTATCTCGAAGCGATTGGGAAGAAAAACAGAAAAACTTGTTAAACTCATAAGCAGGGATAAAATAATTGCTGAGTTGGCTCTAGATATTGGGATGGGCAATTCGACTATTCATGATTGCAAATGGACAATAGCTAAACGTTTGTTGTATCTTCGTTTCAAGGATCTCATCCATAGAGGATGACACTGCTGTTACGCTTGTCTGAATAAGAATGCTGTTTCCCTGTCTGTATTTTAGAATTTTTTTTACAAGACCCTCGATGTTCATTATGGAAAAATAGGTTTTATAAGTCGTTAATTGTTACAATCTACAAATCTGGGGAAGGTAGGTACTTACGTCAGAAATGAATTTTAAGGGAATCGAAAAGGGCATTGTTCAGCTTATTAAAAAAGCAGAAACTGAGCTTCCAACAGATGTGATTAAGGCTTTAGAACAAGCATATGACATTGAAGTGGGAGTTGCAAAGACTCAGATTGATGCGATACTTAAAAATATTGATCTTGCAAAAAAGTCTTTGCGTCCTATGTGTCAGGATACTGGTATTCAGACGTTTTTTGTGGATGTTGGTGTTGATTTCCCACAAATTAGCAGGTTAAAAGATTTAATTACTGATGCTGTGAAAACTGCAACACAAGAGGTTCCTTTG
>JAUWCF010000080.1 GCA_030609445.1 Thermoplasmatota archaeon
ACCACCTTCATCTATGATCATCATCGCTTTATTTAACGCATTTTCTGATCCTTCGGAACCATCAAAGCCGACAAGAACTTTTTTCATAACCTATTTCCTCCTCCAAACAGGACCCGTCTCAGTATCTTGAATTTCATATCCAACCTCTTCAAGTTCATCTCGTATCTCATCAGCTGTCTTCCAGTTTTTTTGTTCTCTTGCCTTTTTGCGAACATCAAGTAAAGCTTTTATAATATCATCGACATCTTTTGCATCTATTGATACATCATATTTTAAAAGAAGCGACTCCAATTTTTTATTTAAGGAATCAGCATGTTGAACAGTTTTTGGTTGAAACAATGTAAGAACGCCACCTAACTGAAGAAACAAATCAAGTGAATATCTGCAAAGCATATGATCTACTGACGCATTTGTTTCTAAGAACCGGTTACTTGAACTGACAAAATCAAAGATAGCTGCAAACGCTTTTGGCGTGTTAAAATCATCATCCATTGCCTCTTCAAACTTGGTCTTAAAACCATTAATTATTGTAAAATATTTTTTTTCTTCTTCACCTAGTTTGCCTGTATCAATTGTTCCACCAGTACAATTTTTTGAAAGTTTCTCCAATCTTTCTTTGAGTCGATACATACGATCTAAACCTTTTTTCACATCACTAAGTGCTTTTTCAGAGAAATCAGGAGGGCTTCGATAGTGCGCCTGCGCAAAAAACATACGGATTACTTCAGCATTCCACTTTTTCAATAAATCCCGAATGTTAACAATGTTTCCAATGGATTTAGACATCTTCTCCCCATCAACTGTAAGAAGACCGATATGCATCCAGTATTTAGCAAACTGTTTACCAGTAGCAGCTTCAGCCTGTGCAATCTCATTTTCATGATGAGGGAAACGAAGATCCATCCCGCCGCCATGAATATCAAACGGAAGCCCTAGATATTTACTGCTCATGGCAGAACATTCGATATGCCAACCAGGTCTTCCTTCACCCCATGGAGACTGCCATGATGGCTCATCAGGTTTAGTTGCTTTCCATAGTGCAAAATCAAACGGGTTATGTTTTTTTTCACCAGTCAATGCACATGAGCCAACTTTCATTTCATCCAATTTTTGACCCGAGAGTCTTCCATAATCTTTGAATTTTTCAACAGAAAAATAGACATCACCATCAGCGACATACCCATAGTCATTATCTAAGATCTGTTGTATCATAGTAATCATATCAGGAATTGTCTCACTAGCTTTTGGATAGAGATTAGCTCTTCGGATTCCTAGATCATCAAGATCTCCGAGACATCGATCTGCAAAACGCCTCGAATACTCAAGAGCATCAACACCCTCCGCATTTGCTGCAACAATTATCTTATCATCAACATCAGTAATATTTTGAATATATGTTACCTCATACCTTTTGTATTCAAAATATCTCCGGATTAGATCAAACGCGAGATACGTACGAGCATGACCAATATGCGCATCACTATATACTGTCATACCGCAAACATACATCTTCACTTTTTCTTTTTCAACGGGAACAAATGTTTCTTTTTTTCTTGATAATGAATTATAGATTCTTAACGCCATACACAAGCTCCATATTTTATCCCAAATAGCAGCAAAAATATATAGTTTACTAAAAATGTTGCCCAAATCCTTTAAATAGAGTTTTTATATACCGTCAAACGGAGGCTAAGTAATGAAAACAACGTTTAGTATTATCAAAGCAGATGTAGGAGGCTGGCCAGGGCACGCATGGGTACATCCAGACCTCAAAGAAGTTGCAAACATAAAACTCAGAGATGCCCAGGCATCCGGATTAATTAAAGATTATCATGTCACAAACTGTGGCGATGACTTAGAGCTCATTATGACACATACCAATGGTATAGACGCAAAAGAGATCCATAGCATGTGTTGGGATACGTTTTGTGAAGCAACAGAAAAAGCAGAAGAACTGGGACTGTACGGTGCAGGACAGGACTTACTTGTAGATGCTTTCTCAGGAAACATCAAGGGCATGGGTCCTGGTGTTGCAGAGATGGAATTTACCGAGAGAAAAGCAGAACCGATCATTGCGTTTATGATGGATAAAACAGAGCCAGGTGCGTTTAACTTCCCAATTTATAAGATATTTGCTGATCCATTCAATACTGCAGGTCTTGTTATAGATCCTTCAATCCATGATGGATTTGTTTTTGAAGTATGGGACATCCAAGAACATAAAAACGTCATGATGAAAACACCTGAAGAAATGTATGATCTTCTCGCACTTATTGGTGCAAAATCACGATTTGTCATAAAAAGAGTATTTCCAAAGAAAAGCTCTAAACTTAATTCTGATGAACCTGCAGCTGTTATATCAACAGAGAAACTCTATCAGATCGCAGGAGAATATGTCGGAAAAGATGATCCTGTTGCAGCAGTACGCGGACAATCTGGTCTTCCAGCAGTTGGAGAAATCCTTGAAGGATTTTCCATTGGACATCTTGTCTCCGGCTGGATGAGAGGATCACATAACGGTCCATTGATGCCAGTAGCAGTAAGAGACGCGAAATGTACACGATTTGACGGCCCACCACGAGTAATTGCTCTTGGTTTCCAGCTAAAAAACGGTAAACTGACAGAGCCAGTTGACATGTTTGATGATCCTGCCTTTGACAGTACACGAAGAGAAGCACAACACATCACAGACTATATGAGAAGACATGGACCCTTTGAACCGCATCGTCTTCCAATGGCAGATATGGAATATACAACATTACCTAAAGTAATGAAAAAACTGGGGACAAGATTCAAAAAAGTACAATAACCTTCCCCTTACCTTTAATTTTATATATTATGACTTTATTCAGGACTTACCTTATAGGTATCTGGAGTAATAGATAATGGCACGAATGCACGCAAGAAGAAAAGGAAAATCAGGATCCACACGTATAGTTAGAAAGAAACATCCTGAGTGGAGTTCACTTAACCCTAGAGAGGTAGAATCAAGAGTAATAGATCTTGCAAAAACGGGTAAATCAACAAGTGAGATAGGAACGGTTCTCAGAGATCAGTATGCCGTTCCAGATGTTAAAATTGCAACAGGAAAAAAGGTTACACGAATACTTGAAAACAATGGCATCAAATCAGAACTCCCAGAGGATTTAATTAACCTTATTCGAACTGCGTTGGCGCTGAGAAAACATCTTGAGACAAATAAGAAGGATTTAAAGAATAAACGAAACCTTCAACTTACAGAGTCGAAAATCAGACGCATCGCAAAATATTATCATTCAGAGGAAAGACTTCCTGCTGGCTGGAAATATAGTCCCAAGCAGGCAAAACTGATGTTTGACTAATCGCTATCTTTTTAGGATAGCATCTGTTTTTACTTTTACCTATGTCAGATGATATTTCAAAATTAAACAAAAGTGCTGCAGAACTTGTTTTATCGTATCCAAAATCAACAAGGATACGAGTTATCTCCCATTATGATGCCGATGGGATTTCTGCAGCGGGGATACTTTGTACTGCTCTGTATCGAGAGGGGTATGATTTTCATGCGACACTTATGAGAAACCCATTTAACAAAGGTCTTGAAAGACTTGCAAAAGAAAAAAACGAGCTCATCATTTTTTCAGATATGGGAAGCGCACAGATTGAGGCGATAGAAAAAATTGGATGCAAAGCCATTATTTTAGATCACCACCAATATGTAACAACGGAAGCTAAAGAAAACATTCTTCAGATAAATGCAAATCTCTGCGGGATTGATGGTAACTACGACGCATGTGGTGCAACGCTTTGTTTTTCATTTGTAAAAACACTGAATGAACAAAACAAAGATCTGGCATCTCTCGCGCTTGCTGGTGCAATTGGTGATAAACAACATATCGGTGGCATGAAAGGTTTTAATAAACAGATTTTAGAAACTGCTCTACAAGATGGATTTATAAAAGAGCGGGTCGGTATCAAACTGTATGGTAAGTCTATCTACGATGCCTTGTATTTTTCTATTGATCCATATTACGCTGGTTTGTCAGGTAATAGAGTTGAGATTGAACAAGTTCTTGAAAAGTTAAAGCTCGATAAAGATATAAAACTTGCAGATATCAATAACGATTCAATGAAGAGCCTGCAGTCGTTTCTCTTATTTAAACTGATAAAAACAGGTTGTCAAAAAAACATTTTAGATATCGCGATTAGAAAACGATATTTCTCCGAAGTCTTAGGCTGTGAACTGGAACGATTTGCTGATCTGCTTGATGCCTGTGGTAAATTTGGACATCGCGGTGTAGGACTTTCACTATGCTTTGGAGATAAAAATGCATTTGACGAAGCAGTAAAAATTGAAAAGGATTACAAACAAAAAATCCTTGCCGCCCTCATCGATTTAGAAGATGGAGACGTAAAAGAGACAAAAGCTATGCGGTATTTCTATAGCGAAAGTAGTTCGCTTGGCGGCGTGGTTGCAGGCATTGCAATCAATTATATTTTTGATGAGAAAAAACCATTGTTTTCTCTTGCACGAAAAAAAGATGAAATACACGTTTCTTGCAGAGGCAACCGGAAACTTGTAGAGGAAGGATTGGATCTTGGTGGTGCAATGAAGAAAGTCTCCTCAGAGATTGGTGGTTTTGGCGGGGGACATAAGATTGCAGCAGGGGCAACCATTGCAATAGATAAGGAGAAAGATTTTTTAGAAAAAGTAGAGAAGGTTCTTACTTCACAGATGAAGGAACAGTTATGAAAATATCATGTAATCTATGTATTGAATATGCTGACTCTGAAAAGGCTGAAAAAATTCTTCGGTCAATAAATGTGGATGATTTTGATTTTGTCACATCCAAAGTACAAAATAAGAGGCTTGAAGCAGAAATAAAAAGCAAGTCCGTCTCCTCGCTTCTTCACACACTTGACGACTATCTATCATGTCTTTCTGTCGCTGAAAAAATAGTTGATAAAAATTAAGAACACCTATGATATAACCTTTCATCGATGAAATTTGATTTAAAAGGAGTTTTTACCTTTAATAATGATGCATCATCCATAAAAGACGAGATTGAAACATTTATTTCTACAACAAGTAATAATCTGTTTAGAAAAGATGCTGAACAAAAAGTAGAAATTAAACGTATTGAAATTAAAAAAAATTCATTGTTTCTCACTATCACCTCGGATGGTGCGTTCAGGCCGCATAATGTACTTTTGCAGATAAAGAATTCTTTAAGTAAAGAGCTTGGTAAAAAACATCATATCGGTGTGAGAGAGATAAAGATTGAGCGTTACACAATAGAATTTGAACTTGAAAAAAAACCGTTAAAAAAAGTAAGCATCCCGTTTGCTGAAGTACAATTTAAAGAGAAATGTGCAACCCTTATCTTAAGAGATGTTGATGAGGAGTTTTTAAGAAGAAACTATATCGACAGAATGATTGCTCTGGTTAAGGAGAAGGTAGAAAATCAATACTATGAAGGAAAAGGCGAGTTCTGGAAATCGATTTGGGAATCTGATGAAAAAAAACCAGTGTGGACAAAGGATCCAACAGAAGA
>JAUWCF010000178.1 GCA_030609445.1 Thermoplasmatota archaeon
GGTAGTGTGTAACGGGGAAATAAAAATGATTGACACAGAATCTGATGAGGAGAAGTGATATATTGAATATTTGGTAAGGAACTATTTGTTGGGTTAATTTTTTGTGCTGGTGAACCAAAGGGGATAGAAGTAGATTCATAACACTACGTTTTTTCATTTTGTTAAAGTTTAATATGCAATGGTTTAAGGAATTTTTGTATCCAGGATTTTGCGAAGCTCAATGATAACCTGAGTTTCGCACTTAAATAAATATTAAGTGTCTTCAGCGGTTGTGTTTTATTGGTGATAAAATACAAAGTACACTGAAGACACAACACCACATAAAGCCGAATCAGAATAAGACCTTTCCGATTGGAACTATTGAAACCGTGAAACATGTTTTTGATGAACTCTATCTCTCACCAATACTTGACGATTTGAAACGCTGTGGACATCAATTAAATTCATTGGTTCTAGGATTGGTATCGTACAAGTTGACAGAGGATTTATCGGTCAGCAGATGCCATAAATGGATGAACAGCAATTCCTCGCTTCTTGAATTCTTGAACTTAGATCAATTTGGAAATGATGCACTCTATCGCTGTCTTGAAAAAATAGGGGAGAACCGACACCTCATCCTCAGTCACATCCTCAATGCCCTCAAAAGGCATCATGGTGTAGGATTAGACATGGTATTTTTAGATTGGACCAGTGTTCATTTTGAAGCTATGCCATCAGAGATATTACGTTATGGATACAGCCGAGATCATCGTCCAGATCGACCACAAGTCACTATTGGTGTAGCACAGGATGAACAATCAAAATTACCGGTAGGTATGAGCATACTACCAGGTAACATCAATGATCAAACACATTTCAAAACAACCTACAAACAAATCAAACCATATCTGCGAAAGGGTTCAGTAATGGTTTTTGATGCCGGTGCATCAGGCACCAGTAACATTGATCTTTTAAATGGAGATAAGATGAAATATCTCTCTCGTACGAAACTAAATCAGAGTGATGTAGAAAATCATCTCCAAAAATTTACAACACATGATTGGACAAATATAGTCACTCGTAACAAAAAAGGACGGGTGTATGGAAAGAAACTGTTGTTTCCCAGTCGAACGAAGTATCTGTATTTTTCACAAGATCTCCATGATGAAATTCTTTTAAACAGACGTCAGCGATTGGAACAAGAATATGATGAAGCAATAGAGTTAAGAAAAACAATAACGTTGAAGAAACGACCGCGTCGTAAATATCGGAACAGCAATCATTTTGTAGACACTCATCTCTCTTACACATTTCCACTGACGCAAATATCACGAAAGGAAGCAATAGATCGTGCATTACAACTATCAATAACTGGGAAAGAAGGATTTTTTGCACTAATATCAAACAAAGATTTCTCACTTCACGAAGCACTACGATTCTACCGTGAGAAAGATAGCATAGAGAAACTCTTTAACAGCATCAAAAACGAGATACGTCTCCGTCCAACACGATGCTGGACCCAGGAGGCAATTTATGGATCCATCCTCATTGTTTTCCTCGCACAACTTGTCATCAGCATGTGCCGGTATAAACATGCTGAAATACGACATGTTTCTACAAAATTCATCATGCAAAGCCTGAAAAATTTCGCACTTACCATCATTATTGGAAAAAATGGCAGGAAGAAACATGTTTTTTCTAATTTCGATTGGATAAATACCCTTATTTTCTGTGGAAAAACACCTGGAACATAAGGTTTTCAGCCTGTTTTCCGACTGAAAACAATGTTAAAAATGAAGTGCGAAATGTTTCCTAATCAATAAAAGAAGTAAATATTCAAGAATTAGGATGAACTGCGAAACTCAGGCTTCAAAAGACTTCCCAGGGCCCATTAATACTACTTCAAATCCTCCAGACAATTCTTTGAATGTGGGATCTGGTAATTTGTTCTCTTGCATCTCGTCCATAATTCTATTAGTTCCTCTGCCCCATTCTTCAATAAATCTTATTAAAAACAAGGTATCTGCAAGAAGTTGATTTCTTGGTATTGACTTATGTTCTCCTTTCAGATCCTTAGGTTTTAATGGTTCTGGGAGTTCCCCTGGATTCCAGATTTCAATACGGTCATCATATATAGAAATCTGGATATCTCCTGTCGAAAAATAATCGCGGTGTGCAAGAGCATTGTTTAAAACCTCTTCAACTGCTCGTAGAGGATACTCCCATTTATCATATCTCCTGTTTGAATCAAAGAATACGCCATGTCGTATATGTTCCAAGATGAAATTCATTGCCTTTTCTCTTAGATCAGGGATTGTTCCTTTGAACACCTTCAGGTCTATAAAATCCAGGCTGTCTGTTCCTTTAAAACGTGCTGCTTTTAATTTAGCCTGAGGAAAAAATCTCTCAGGTTTTTTTGCAAACAAAAGAACCCCGGCATTGATAATTTTACCATTTTTAATTAAATCTAGCCGATCTAAAACTTCCGTTACAGGTGTTTCAGGATCTACATCATAG
>JAUWCF010000215.1 GCA_030609445.1 Thermoplasmatota archaeon
GGGGCTTAGAGCAGGCAATATGGATAAGGGTGACGCAAATACATCAGTTGCAAAATATTGATACCAACCACAGCTTCTTGTACAGTTTTTCATATCATGTCTTGCTTTTTTTGCTTCATCTGATTTTATGAAATCCATGAATGATCCTTCAGTGAAATTGTAGAGTCTTTCACCAACTGTTCTACAGGGATAAAACAATCCACCATCTGAATCGATAATCACCGAGGAGGTTGAGCATCCGTGTGGCTTGTTAATATTATCCAAAAATCCTTTTGGTGTTGTAATGGTATTTTTATATATCTTCTTCAGATGGATTATTTCCTTCCTAAATTTCTCAGGATTGGGGTAACAATCATCTGTTCCATCTAGATGACACGCTGGCATTATTACTGTCCTTGCACCTACTTCATAGACTCTTTTAACTTTCTCTTCGATTGCATCTATTGTATCTTTTGTGACAACTATTTGGATACATATCTCTGGACCATAGATTTGGAATTCCTCAAGTCTTTCGAAAAAATCCAAATTATCATGTCCTTCATCAATACTTATATGAAGATAATCAATGTGTTTACCATATTCATTCATAGGTCGTTTATCGATGAGATCTCCGTTCGTTGTGAAAAAGAGATAGAATGGTTTTTTATAGGCATACTCAAGGATTTCTCCAAGGTCTTTTCTCATCAGAGGATCTCCACCTTCAAGACTTACGACGACGATGCTTGAGTTACCGATGGTGTCTAACACTTTGAAGACATCGTTTCTGCAGAGATCTCGTGTTTTCTCCATCCATACGTTACAGAATTTGCATTGAAGAGAACACTTGTGAGTAACTTTAAATGAGGCGTAAAAAGGATATATGCATTCTCCTGCCAAATAATTTGAAAAAGCATATTCGGCCGTTTTTAGATATTTTTCAGAAGGTAACTTCTTCATAGAAATCACAGACAACTCCTACACAATAGTTTACAATAGATAAGGTTTTTTGTTTGTCTTACCCAGAGCATTATCCAAAATATGAGACCTGCAGTTTCATTGTTAAAATAACCATAAGAGAAATATAGCATTCTTGAAATAGCGCTAATGTGAACAAAGAAGAAAAAAAGCCTAAAACAATGAAAATTTCTATCATAATCAGTCTCATATTAAGTATAACAATTATTGTACTAATTTTGTATTTTACACTTGATGTAGAAACATTTGAGTATTTATCAACCCATCAAATACGATATGAATTTTTTTTCGCCGCAATAGGGCTCAATATCATCTGCTGGACTTTGGGGGGTGCCAAACTAAAGATATTGAGCAATGCCATTGATAAAAATGTAAATATAAGTCTATGGGAATCGACAAAAATAGTCATTGCAAGTCTCTTTTTAGCGAACATAACTCCATCAATGGCAGGAGGAGAACCAGTAAGAATCTATCTTTTGAACAAAGACGGTTTGAGTATCGGTGGTGCAACCGCATCAGTACTAGGCGAACGATTACTAGATGCAATATTCCTTCTTCTGTGCGTCCCATTTGCCTTTGTTGTTTTTGAAAAGCATATTGACGCAG
>JAUWCF010000120.1 GCA_030609445.1 Thermoplasmatota archaeon
GTAACCACCAATAGAGTGGACAACTCCTGAACCGGCAAAGTCATGGAATCCTTGACCTATTGCTTTAACAATAAAGCTATCTCCACCTGCCAATAATGAAAGGTCGGCACCGCTCCATACCCAGTGTCCATAGACCGGATAGATAAGTCCTACCATAACTGCACAGTATACAAGATATGCCTTGAAATTTGTACGTTCTGCCATTGCCCCTGAAACTATTGTGGCTCCAGTCGCTGCAAAGACCATCTGGAAGAACCAGCCATTCCACATGGCATTATCTGCGCCTTTTAGGAAGAACTGGTCGATCCCGATCAGTCCTGCTGCATCGGTACCATACATGATACCCCAGCCAACTACCCAGTAAACGAGAACGCCAAGACATATGGTCATGAAGTTTTTCATCAAAATGTTTGCTGTATTCTTGGTTCTGGTGAGCCCGATCTCCACTAACGAGAAACCGGCGTGCATTAAAAACACCAGTGCTCCTGCCAAAAGTAGCCAGACGTATGTCAGGGCAGTTGCCAGAGCATCGATCGATTCGGAATTTTCATTAGCAGTCGCCGCAGATGCTGGCGATGCCAATGCTATAAATACGATACTAAGTCCTGACTTTGAAAGATAAAACTATCTCCTAACTGTTGAACTTTTTTATAGCCTTTACTGTTAGCGTTTCCTCGTGTTTTGCTCATTTTCATTTGTTGCCACCAACTAATTATAAATAAAAAAAGGAGCAAGCAGTTAAATTTGAAATTAATTGTGCCACCAACTATAAATAATACGCACACAAATACACCATATATGGATATTCGTAAGATCAAACCATATCTTGAGAAAAAAATAATCAAAGGAAACCCATATTATCAACTCGTAAGAAAAACACGAATTGATGGTAAAGTCAAACGTGTTTGGTCAAAATACCTCGGTACGCCGGAAACCATCGAAAAAGTCTATAATGGGTATGAAGAACAAACATCATTACAGCTCACCAGCTTTGAATATGGCAGAACTGCAGCATTAATTAAAATCTCAGATGAACTGGGTTTTATTGACATCGTTAACAAACACACTACAAAAAAGAATATGGAGGGGCTTACAGTAGGTGAATATCTCCTTTTAATCATTCTTGGTAGGGCCAGTGGCCCAATAAGTAAAAGCAAAACAGCAGAATGGTTCCAAGATTCATTTCTCGACATCATCTGGTCATTTTCTCACAAATTGAATACCAACAACTTCACAAACCACATGGATTACATCACAGATGATGTAATGAAGAAAATTGAAGACGATATTGGGAAAAAGCTTGTAGAGTTGGGTATAAAACCATCGACCTTATTCTTTGATACAACGAATTTTTTCACATACATTGAACATGGTGAGCTTATCCCCAAAAAGGGCAAAAGTAAAGAAAAGAGATATGACAAGAACTTAGTCGGATTAGGATTAGCAGTATCAGATACAAGCGTTCCTTTTTTCCATGAAACGTACTCTGGAAATATTCAGGACTCCAAATCATTTGCAATGATCTTTGATAAAATCGTTGAGAGATTAGAGTCGATAGATGTGCCGCATGAGGATATTGTTTTGGTTATCGACAAGGGTTGTAATTCGACGATAAATATTGAGAAGGTCCTCGCAAAAATGCATATCGTTGGTTCAGTGAAGAAAAATCAAGCTGAAGAATTATATGACGTTTCACTTGATGAGTTTGATCTGCTGTACAAAAACAAGAAAAAACAAGAGATATTAGGTTATCGAATCAAAAAAGAGGTGTTTGGAACTGAATTTACATTAGTGGTGAGGTACCATCCCGGAAGCTACAAAAAACAAAAGCAAACATATGAAAAAAAGAAGGTTGAGATTCTTGAGAAACTTCATAAAATAAAACACTCTGTTGAAAGAGTTGGGAAGGGAAAGAAAAAAAGTATCAAAAATGCACTGATCGATGCCTCAAAAGTTATCTTGGATGACTATAAGAAAGTGTTCCAGTTTGAAGGGATTGAAAAAGAGAATGTGTTTACGTTTTCGTTTGATGAGGGGGCTGAGAAAAAGTTAGAACTCACGTTTGGCAAGACGATTCTATTTACTGATATGCATGACTGGGATACAGAAAAAATCGTTAAAACGTACAATCAGAAAGATTTTGTTGAAAAGGATTTTATGTGGATGAAGGGATTGATGATAATATCGATGAAACCTTTTTTTCTTCAGAAAGATAAAAGAATAAAGGTGCATTCATTCCTTTGTGTTATGGGGTTGGTATTCTACAGGCTTTTGCTATGGAAATTGAAGAAACAGGAGGAGATGCTTTCCGAAACGCGAGTTATTGAAGAACTTGATAAGATTAGAGTTGTTCTGGTGAAAAAAGAGGATAAGGAACCGCAGTTTATGTTTGAAACTATGGGATTAGATCAGATGAGACTATTTACTGCACTTGGGCTGGAAACGGTTTTGAAGGATTCCTGATTCGAGAGTTTTATTTAAAATTTACTGGTGGCAACAGAAAACGACAAGAGGCAGGGGTATTTGTTTGGATCTTTCAAAGTCAGGTACTACTAAATATATAGAATACTACTAAAATATGGACATATCCATTTTCCAGTTATTTTTCCGATATCGACTCTAATAAACATCCGTTCAAATTCGCATTTACCTGCCACTGATTGCTATAAGAAACCAACCACAGAAGACACTCACCTCCTGCGCCCTCGGCGTACTCCGCGGTGAAATTTAGTTCCATATTCATTGGAATAACTGGATTTTGGAACAGTGCCCTGAAATAATATGGAATTCGATAACAATGTTAATCAGGAAAAACATTTCACTGGATGAAAAATACTTAAAAAAATTACAGCCACTTCTGGATGAGAATGGTGGTAATTTAAGTGCAGCAATACGTGATACGATTGAGCTAACTGATGTTGCATTGCAAAATCATGAAACCATTGAACAATCCATTGACTTTTTGAATACCCTGCATTCTTCTTCTTCTACTGAATTCGATGAGTTGATTGAAAGTGGGGAACACACCATAATAAATCGGACGGCGCTCAAATGGTTGCTAAAAAATAGTAGTGGCAGTCTATTGGATGATGAACTTGTTGATGAACTCATTAATCCATTTTCAGTTCAGACAATGTTGGAACTTGATGCATACCTCAATGATCTGAGTCAGAAATTCAGATGGGACATAGAAGTATCAATCTTTTGCATGGATCCTAATGACCCGGATACTGCAACAATTATGTTTTCAAATGGTGACTCATGCTTAAGGGATTTTTTTGCAGAACACGTTGCATTGTTCATTGCAAAATGGAAACAACTTGACATTGATGGTTTTTATCGCAGGTCAAAATCGATTCGTATTGACTTTAAAAGAGCATCATTTGTATCCGGAGAAGTGCCCCCGGGGATTAAAAAGCATTTTGGATATTTTGATATAATGTATGGGGAATTTCACAATAAACCGATATTTTGGAATAAACTCGCAACCGCTTACAAAATAACAGGCTACAATATGGTAGCTTTCCCAAGGAACCTATTTGAGGACATTGTCGCGGGTAATGTGCCTGATGTTGTTGGTATTTTTGAGACTATGGTCAATCAGCCTATCATGGACATTCCTCTCTCTGAACTGCTCGTGTTGATAAAAAAGATCTTTACAGTGTCACAGATCGTAAACAACATCGAGATAGATGTGGAACCGGGTCATGAATATGTAAAGATCCTGCATTCTTATAGAAATGAGGAAACGGTATCTAAAATAATCCCGTATTTCGTCACCATCTTTGAAGCAAACGGGCAAGAGTTCGATGTCACACACTCAAACCGTTTGATAATATTCAAACATCGGGTACAAGGTTCAAAATAGCGACTACAACCAATCCAAATATTGTTGTTTTCGCATCTGTCTTGACCTTTTCCATCCAGCGACATTGTATAGTTGACCCGGCACTAGATTATTACCATAC
>JAUWCF010000005.1 GCA_030609445.1 Thermoplasmatota archaeon
GTTGGCGGACTTATTATCTTTGGTATTGAACTTTATTACATCTATAGCTATATAACAAAAAGAAAGTTTGTTTTAGAAGAAATTAGAACCAATAAACGGTCAGAATTTCTAAAAAAACATAAAGAGTTGAAAGGTACGGTGAAACATCTTCCCTCCAAGTATCAAAAAATGGTAAAAGATAAAGAAAAAGAGTTGAAAATTAAATAAAATCATTTGGATGGTGAAAGAAACATCACAAATTTTTATGTTGTTCTTGTAGGACCGAAGTATGGTGGGAATGTTGGTGCTGTGGCAAGAGCAATGATGAATTTTGATTTTGATAAGCTGTATTTAGTTAATCCCTGTGCACTTGATGACATATGCTATGCACGAGCTATGCATGCAGGAGAAATACTGGATAATGCAGAGATTTTTTCAACATTTGAAGAGGCCGTAAAAAACATGGACTATCTTGTAGCAACGTCTTCAATACAATATGTAAAAGATAAAAAACATCTGAGAAATCCTGTTTTTTTAAAGGATTTTTCTGAAAAAATATATGAAGTAGACGGAAATGTTGGTCTTGTTTTTGGAAGAGAAGATTATGGTCTTTTTAATGAGGAGATTGCAGCCTGTGATATCATGTTGAGAATACCGACAAGTGAATCGTATCTATCATTGAATCTCTCCCATGCGGTATCTGTTGTGTTATATACGCTTTATAGTAAAAGAGAATTTACCCCTAAAAAGCGAAGAGATATTGGAAGGGTTGAAAAAGAAAAACTATACGAGTTTTTCTCACTTCTCCTTGAAGAAATCAATTATCCTGAACATAAAAAAGAAAACACAGAAATTATGTTTAAACGGATAATGGGGCGGGCAATGCCTTCGAAATGGGAGTATCATACGCTCATGGGAGTATTTGGTAAAGCAATTGAGAACATAAAGAATAAGCCTGAGAAATAAAGGCTATATTGTTTCTATACTGAAATAGACATTGCTGCCTCTAAGAGCAGCATGAACTTTATCTGCAAAAAAAACGAGTTCGTTGACTTCTGCAGTGTTAGTTGGCCAGTCATAGACGAAATCATAGTTTCCTTTTGTTGCCTCAAAACCCATATTGAGGAGACTGTCTTTTATCTCTGATGGAAGAGCGCCTTCACTGTTAAACATGATCTTTAGATATGTTTTCATTGTAACCACCTCAAATAGAGAATTCATTTGAGCGTATTAAAGATTACGATGCTCTTTTATTAAACAATATTTATTGGATAAGGAATATAACACACTATTAAGATGATAATGGCTATAAAAAACAACAGTTTTCTTCTCATATCAAGAGGGGTTGCATCATTAAGAGGTGGAGGGTGTTGCATTCCCATCATAAACATAATGATGATCGCAAAGAAAAACCAGCCGGTAAAAATCATGATCATGACTGCGATCCATCCTGCCCATTTTTGTTTTTCTCCAAGAAACGCCCGGAAGATATGCCCGCCGTCAAGCTGACCTGCAGGGAGAAGATTAATTGATGTAATAAGAAGTCCTACCCATCCTGCAAATGCAATAAGACTGAGATCTATTGGGGTTCCTAGAGGGATATTCAAAATATATGTAGACAGATAAGTAAAAAGAATAGACCCGCCAAGTATAATCTCACCAGCTGCTGGCTCCATCAGAGGAGCAGGCTGTGATAACATTAATCCAATTACTGTTACTGGAACTGCTACGATAAAACCTGCAATAGGGCCAGATATTCCGACATCGAAAAGCGCTTTTCGGTTAGGCATTGGATCCCTGCTGGAAATTAAGGCTCCAAATGTCCCTATGTTGAAACTTGGCATGACCGGAGGTATTGGTATGAAAAACGGAAGAGACGTTGCAATACCGTGTTTTTTTGAAGTGAAATAGTGTCCCATCTCATGAATGAAAAGTATACTCATGAGGGGAAAAGCAAACAAAAGGATGCCGTTAAACAAGTTTTCTGGCATAAAAACATCTATAATACGGGGAATATTCCATATATCATTGTAGCCCATGTGAAGAATTGATCCTGTAAGAGAGGTTGTGATTATTGTTGCTATTAAAAGTGAAATATTGATCCATACTGGTTTTTCTTTCTTCTTTGATTTTCTAATGACATAGATGATGTGTTCTCCTTTTACATAACGAAGCATTGGAATATAGCCTTTATCTGAAAGAGACAATCGTAAAGAATCAAAATTTTCATCAAGTGCATCTTCATCGATTCTACAGAAAAACGCCATCGTGTGAGCATTATATTTCATGTCGTAGAAAGGAAAACGTTGTCCAACCTCACTTTTCAACAGTTCTAAATCTGAACGAGGCTCCGAGTCAACTTGATGATAACTGCTCCAATCATTTGGCATTTGTCTGGCGATATCAACTACATATTATAAAACCTTCGTAAGAGTAATTCTACAGATAAGGTATATGAAATCACGTAATTATTTAGTTTAAACTAGCAATCAAGATCGGACAAAATAAGAAGTTTTTAATGTATCCATCCAAAACAGTTGTATAATAGAAAAAATTGATAAAATTATACTGCATGTCCCAGGTAATATTAAAAATATAATTGGAGAATCAACGTATGGATATGAAGATTATTTTTCCGGGTGGTAAAAAAGTAGATGCAGACTACAAAGGCTTTACAATCAAAACAGATCAACCCATTCGTGAAGGAGGTAAAGGAGGCGAAGGATCTGCTCCGGAACCGTTCTCATTATTTATTGCATCAATTGGCACATGCATAGGAGTCTATGTTCTCAGTTTTTGTCAAAAACGAAATATTCCAACAGACAACATATCTCTCCTTTTGAAACTAGAAAAAAACAAAGAAACACATATGATAGAAAAAATATCTATTGAAATACAGGTTCCAGAAGATTTTCCAGAAAACTACAAAAAAGCTATTGTAAAAACAGCAAGTCTTTGTGCAGTAAAAAAACATTTGGATAATCCACCAGAAATCGATATCAGTGTAATAAAAAAATAGTCACCATCTTTATGTACATCATTTCTATTGACATTTGAGTGGTAATAAGATGACGGTGGCATTAATTATTGGGACACAATGGGGCGATGAAGGCAAAGGCAAAGTTGTTGATTATTTTTCAAAAAATGCAGATTATGTCGTCCGGTTCCAGGGGGGCAATAATGCCGGGCATACTATAAAAGTTGGTGAAGAAGTCTATAAGCTTCATATAACTCCTTCTGGTGTGATTCAGGGGAAAACTGGAGTTATTGGAAATGGCGTTGTTATTGACCCTGAAATTTTAATTGGTGAAATTGAAAATCTCACAAAACGAGGGATAAAACCAAAACTCCTCATCAGCGATCGCGCAAATATTATCATGCCGTATCATAAAATACTTGACGGCGCCGAGGAGCAACTTCTTGGTGATAAAAAAATAGGTACAACTAAACGTGGTATTGGTCCATGTTATAGCGATAAAATTTCAAGAAATGGCATCCGAGCAACAGATCTCACTGATAAAAAAACATTAAACAAACTTCTTGAAAGAATAATTCCCGTTAAACAAAAAATTATTGATATCTACGGTATAGATCATACAATTAATAAAGAAAAAATCCTCGATGTCTATAGTAACTATGGCCAGCGATTAAAAGACTTTATCACCACAACTCATATTGAACTGAACAAAGCCATACAAAACGGTAAAGACATCATTTTTGAAGGAGCACAGGGAACAATGCTTGATGTTGATTATGGAACATATCCCTATACGACATCATCACATACCATTGCAGGTGGATCTACTATAGGTGCGGGTATTGGTCCAAAACACATCGAAAGCATCATAGGAATAGTAAAAGCATATACAACAAGAGTTGGAGAAGGACCATTGCCTACAGAGTTATTTGATAAAACAGGTGAATATCTACAGCAAAAAGGACATGAGTTTGGTACTACAACAAGTAGACCGAGACGATGTGGTTGGCTTGATCTTGTTGTTTTACGACACTCAACTATGATATCAGGTGTTACACAACTTGCGATTACAAAACTTGATGTATTAAACGGGCTTAAACAAGTAAAAATATGTACGAAATATCAACTGAATGATAGAAAAATAGATTTCTTCCCTGCAAATATTGAAGATGTAAAGAAATGTAAACCAATCTATAAAGAATTTGAAGGATGGGGAGAAATGGATAAAGACGCAGAAAAAATTTCAGATCTACCAAAAGAAGCACAAAAATATCTAAAGTTTATTGAAAAAGAGCTGCAAATACCTATTACACTCATTTCTATTGGTCCTGGAAGAACAGAAACAATAGAAGTTTAGATGAGCTGTTTGACAGAGATAGCTGTATTGATCCAGCGTAGATAGGAATTACATGCCGCTCTAAGGGAACTTATATCATTTGACTGAATATTCAACAAAAGTGTGTTATCTGAATGAGTTATTTCGACATTTGTCTTTGGGATTTTTTGTTTTAGCTCTGGAGAAAGTGATGCAGCAATAAGTGCTGCTTCAGGGGGTGAATCAAAATAGAAATTAAATGAGGCTTTTTTCTTCATTTTGTCGGAATGTGTTTAGCAACAGTCGGCCGATCTTTATAAAACACCTTGCTACCACAATACGGACATTGCATACCAATATTTTTCACGTCGAATTGAACAGATTTTTTACATATTCCACATTTATATTGAGTCATGTAACATCACTCAGAAACAGATTTCATACCTGCTTTTAATGTCTTATCAACATCAATACCTTGTGCAGTTTTTGGTAGATATGCACCACCTGCAAAGGTGTTTCCACATTTTCTACACATCCAAATGCCTGTTCCACTGCGTTTCACTGCCTTCTGACCGCATTGCGGGCAGGTATGTTTTTTCTTCTGCTGAATTTCTACATCTCGCACTCTCGTCCGAGCTCGTACTCCATATCTAGCTTGAAAGCGGCCAGCCGGACCTACTTTTTTTGTTCTTTTCGCCATTTTATTTCCCTATATTTTCATACAATTGTTTGCGTATTTCACGCCCGTTATCAATAGATGCTTTTATAACTTTTTGTATCTCTTCTCTAGTAAAACTACCGTTTAATCCTTTCTGCATCGCACGTATATCACCATTTGTATCAGTTGCAACAGTAAGTCTTGCATCAGCTATTTCTTCCTCATCAAGAGAAGGATCAATAGCAACAACATTATTAAACTTCACAGAAGTACATGAGATCGGAGGTTCTTTGAGAGGCAATGGGTAGTCATCACCGAGTTCAAAACGTTTGGCAGGAACCTTTGCAGTAGAAAGTGCCGCTAGAGCTGCAAGAGATGCAGCATCAAACAAGTTACCATCATAATCAAGGATATGCAGATCAATAAAGACAATCCAGACTTTCTCCCCGGGTTCAATACAGAGCTTATCTAATTCAATAACTTCAGATTCTCGTACACCACGATCAACCACTCTTGCTAGCTCGATTGCATTCGCTCGTGGAGGACCTGATTCAAAATCAGGAGACGCCAGAGGGATCAGCTCTGCAGCTGTCGTCATAACACCAGAGTCAGGTGAATCAGAATATGGCTCACCAACATCCATTTTTATCCCTGCCATAACCTGAGTGTTACCGATTTTAACCCGTGCAGAACCTTCTGCTTTACTGACAACACCGGTTTCAATTTCTATCTTTCTATATTCACCAAAATTTCTTCCATCAACACGTTTTCCTTGCTCTGCAAGTTTACAGATATGATCACGTTTAATAATTGGTACAACAGTCATTATTCCGCCTCCGATGCAGATTGATATTTATCAAGTATTGCCTTTTTTTGAATCTCAGAAACCACATGACATCCATTCACTGCAAGATCAAATGCTTTATTGAACTCATCAAGTGTTAAATGTCCATCCATCTGAAGAAGAATGACCTCATCGGTTCGTGGAGAAATCGCAACTGGCAGATCTGCATCACCAAAGTTGTCTTCCTCTTTCCCAAGATCTGCAACCACATGACCATCTATTTTCCCAGCAGCACAAGATACGGGAATATCAGTCATTGGAATACCTGCATCAGCAAGAGCAACACCTGCAGCGGTAAGACCCGCACATCTTGTCCCTGCTTCAGCATCAAGCACCTCAATGTTTACATCAATGGCAGCTCTTGGAAACTGCTCAGTAAGGATAACCTTTTCAAGAGCTTCTGAAATCACTTTAGAAATCTCCCTACTTCTTCTATCTGGACCAGGTCGTTTCCGATCCTCTACACTAAATGCAGCCATATTGTATTTCGCGTTCACAATAGCTCTCAATGGATTCTGGCTATGTCTTGGAATTGCCTCTCGCGGGCCATAAACGGCGACAAGAACCTTATTGCCACCCCATTCCAAATAACAAGACCCATCTGCTCTATGTAGTACTCCTGCCTCAATTTTTATTGGTCGTAAATCTTCAGGACCTCGTCCATCTAATCTTTTACCATTGCTGTCAATCAATTCAATATCTGATTTCATTTATCGCACATCCTTTGCATCTTTTTTTAACATTTCTTCTATTCTATTAGTTAGCCCAAAAGTGGTAGACTCATCTTCTATTTTATAGATGGTCTGAAGCACTTTTTCAATGCTTTCTGTATCTCCATCAACCCAAATTCTTCCATTCTGACCGACAAAGATACGGCAGCGGATATATTTCTTTATGAGGGAAAGCATAGATCCTTTTTTCCCAATAATTCTTGGTACTCGGGAAGGTTCCACATCGATTATGTGGCCGCCTTTGATTTTATACAAACTACGTTCGTTAAGAGTAATCTGCAGTTTCTTAGATTCATCAACAGAGAGAATCTTTGCCATTATGCAATCACCATGGTTTAAATATCTTTCGGTATCGCCAAAATCAACTCTCCATGGTACTTCATTTTGGTGCAACAACGCAGGTGATGATGCATTAATATCAACAAGCCAACCTGAACCTAACGCCTCTTCAACAACACCTATAATAAAATCTCCTACGGTTGGATCATAACGGCCTTTTAAAGGAACAATGTTAATGTAACGTTCGTTTTCGTTTAAAACACCTAATATTCCTGAGTAGATTTTACCGTTTTCAACAAATGTACCCCGACCGGCACTTTTGGATTTTATATCACCTAAAACCTGACTAGGGATAACAATTTTACGTTTTTCTTTCTGCATAAAATAACAAGCCTCTAAACTATCACTTCAAAATCCTGGTTTCTACATTACCTTTTGTAACATCATTTAATTTATCGTAAAAATCTGTTTGCATACCCGCTGGAATTCTAATAATACCAACCCATGAACCATCAGACTGCCAGTCTTCTCGTTCAAGAACCCCGAAATTACGAGCAATGCCATATGCTTTTCCTATATATTGAGAAGAGATTTTTACAGAAATTTTCACCTGCTCCATTGCAATAGGAACAATCGGTCGTAAAGCCTCAACGACAAGCTTTACTTGATCGTCAACAGGTTTAAACGGGTCGATATGAACCCCCGCCTCCTCAATAGCAAGCTCGATTCTTTGACGCGGGTGAGGCGTTTTTGTCTGTGGATCCATAGCATTTTTAACGATGATATCAACAATACGTTTTCTTTTCTGCTCCTGCATCTCATGCCTTTGTTCTGTAGTGAGCTGTATATCGCCCTTTAAAATGATTTCTTTAACAATTGTCTCAACATCATCCGTACCAAAAACTTTCTCAAGGGATTCCTGAGAAGCATGAGTACCTTTTTTGGAGTCTTTAAAGATAACATCTATTGCAAGAGATGAAAGAACATCTACTTCTTTTCCTTCAATTAGACGTTCTGCTGCACGAGGATCCACAAGTATTTCAAAGTGATCCTCTCCTTTGTGTAATCGTGCAATAACTGCTTCATCAAGACTTACCAAAACTACTTTCCTCCAATTGCTTTGGTTACATATGACTTTATCTCTTCAGGCGAAAGTATATGAAACTTAACGTCTTTTTGGACGATACCAATCTCAATTGCATCTGGATTAAGTTTTCCCTCAGTACCTTTATGTAAAGCTTTTACTCCAAGATCAACAGCAGCTTCCAGATTCATATCTTTATCATATTTTTCTTCAAAATAGGCCATAGCACCAGTACGTCCAGCACCCTCACTATTTGCTTTGTATTCCATAAGAGCACCAGAAGGATCAGTTGAAAATAAACGAGGTCCTGTCTTATCGACACCTGCTACAAGAAGCGCAGTTCCAAATGGTCGCACCCCACCATATTGTGTATACGTCTGTTTAAAATCACAGATGCGTTTCACTAGTGTTTTGATCTGTATTTTTTCGTTATAGGTTATCTCGTTTATTTGAGCATCTAAACGAGCTCTATCAATAAGAGCACGGGCATCGGCAACAAGACCTGAAGTTGCACAACCAATATGATCATCAATTTTAAAGATCTTTTCAATTGAACCTGGTTCTACTAACCGGGAAGATACTCTCTTATCAACGATTAACACCGCTCCATCGCTAAATTTCATTCCAACTGTTGTTGTTCCTCTTTTGACTGCTTCTCTTGCATATTCAACCTGAAACAATCGTCCATCTGGAGAAAAGACAGTAATTGCTCGATCATATGCCATATTGGATGGTTGCATTATTCTTTCACCTCTGTTACATACATTCCTAAATTAATCACATATTTTTCGTAACGATTTTCAACCAAGAATACACTTTTACTGTAAATAGTTTGTGTGTACTCTTTAAAGTACGATGTTCAAACTCCTTTTCTATCTCCCCAGATAACCTTATGCAACTGCAAACCTATTCTCACATCTAAACCGTCATTAAGAACCCAAGAAGATAATTCTTTTAGATTAATACCCCATACAGGTTGGAAGAAAATAGCGCTCTGTGGTTTGTATTTTTTTGTAATTTTTTTTGCATACTCATAATCCTCTCTATTTTGAATGATAAATTTTAATTGGTCATTACAAGTAAGTAACGAAACATTATTGAAGTTCATTTTTTCATGCATAGCAGATGACGGACATTTTATATCAAGTGATATCGAAAGAGATTTTTTACCTACAAGATTTTCAATATCTATACTTCCATTAGTTTCTAAACATATCACATATTTTTTTTCTAAAAGAACATCTATTAACTGCACTATCGCTTCCTGAAGCAATGGTTCTCCGCCAGTGATACAAACATAGTTGCAAGGATGCTTTCGTATCCTGTTAATTATTTCTTCTATGCTCATTTCCTCGCC
This sequence comes from Thermoplasmatota archaeon, assembly GCA_030609445.1. GTDB lineage: Archaea > Thermoplasmatota > E2 > DHVEG-1 > DHVEG-1 > JAUWYM01. The sequence continues at coordinate 9,225 of JAUWCF010000005.1, forward strand.
AGTTTCATACGCGTATGTTGTATCGCAAAAAGAGCACCGTAAATTACATCCAGTGGTTCTTATGAATATGTTGGGAAGACCCATCCATTTTCCTTCCCCCTGAATTGAATAAAAAATTTCATTAATTTTCATATATCATGTATATTTGAAAAGACAATTAAAAAGTTACTGGACAAATTTGTAAAACAAGTCTCAAAAGAAAAACCTCGAAACGCCTTATGTAAAGATATTTATATAGGAAGTGATATTACGGGTAAGCCGTTCCGACATTCATTACTAGATAGAGTGTATTATATAAATGTTAATACCGGAATTGCGGCCCGTATTTGGGCCTGTAGCTCAGCTAGGTAGAGCATCTGGCTTTTAACCAGGTGGCCAAGGGTTCGAACCCCTTCAGGCCCGCCTATTCCTCAAAAAAATCAGGGAGGAGTGCCCCATCACAGTCCCCAAAAAAAAACAAAAACACTACTATATACTTGAACATAAGCTAGTTCCTAACCATGAAATTTTATCTGATAAAGAGACAACAGAACTGCTGGAAAAATTTGATATTGAACCTGAGCAATTGCCAAAGATACTTGATACAGATCCAGCAGCAATTTCTATTAAGGCAGTACCTGGGCAAATCTTAAAAATTACCAGAAAAAGTCGTACGGCAAAATGTGCTACCGCATATAGATTTGTTATAGAGAGTGAAGGTAGATAGTAAGGAGTATCTTTACAAAAGAAATCAAAATAGATAAAAGTTATAGGTGTGAAATCAATATGAAAGAACTTGTTGACGCTTTTTATAGAGATAGAGGTATAGTAAACCACCAGATTGCTTCATATAACGATTTTTTAGATCATAGACTGCAAAAAATTGTTGATAGTACGGTAATTGGACAAGAAGAAGAAGGGATGAGTAGAGGCTACATCTACCCAGAAATCGAAGGATATAAGATAAAATTTGGTAGTATAAAAGTAACATCTCCCGAGGTAAAAGAAGCAGATGGGACAGAAAGACCTTTAAAACCTATGGAGGCAAGGTTAAGAAATCTCACATATGAATCTCATGTGGCACTAGAGTTCATTCCTGTTAAAAATGACGTTGAATATGAACCTGAGACAGTAAGAATCGGCGAATTACCTATAATGATTAAATCAAAAAGATGCAACATATCAAAAACAGTATTAGAAGAGAAACTAGAGCACCTCATATCAGATGACGAATACCAAAAAGAATTACAAAAGATGCAGGAGGACCCGCTAGATCCCGGTGGTTATTTCATCAGCAATGGTACCGAACGGGTATTAATCACCGTTGAAGATCTGGCACCAAACAGAGTTCTTGTGGAGAGATCAAGAAGATATGGTACTTATGTAGAAGTAGCTAAAGTATTTTCTCAAAGGGAAGGGTATCGCGCGTTAACAGTAGTAGAAAAAAAGAAGGACGGCATGCTAATGGTATCACTTCCTACAACATATGGTCAAATACCGCTCATTGTACTACTAAGAGCACTTGGTATGGAAAACGATGAAGAAATCGTTGATGTCATATGCGTTGATCCAAAAATGGAACCCTATATTCTCGCAAATATTGAAGAATGCGCGAAAGAATATGGGATAACTACAAAAGAAGAAGCAAACGCATATTTAGGAAAAAAATTTGCTGGAGGTCAAGCAAAAGAATATCGTATCAAAAGAGTAGAAACCATTATGGATCGGCATCTTCTCGCCCATCTTGGCAACTCTCCAGACGATCGTTTGACAAAAGCAATTTTTATGGCACGAATGGGAATGGCTGTCTTAGAACTCGCTCTTGGCAAAAGAGAACCTGACGATAAAGATCATTATGCCAACAAACGGTTAAAGCTTGCAGGAGACCTAATGGAGGATCTCTTCCGAGTTGCATTTACAGCTCTCTGCAAAGACTTAAAATATCAAATCGAAAGAGTTAATGCAAAAGGAAAAGAAATAAAGATTGCGTCATCTCTTCGCGCTGATGTGCTCAGTCAACGAATTCATCATGCCCTTGCAACTGGAAACTGGGTAGGTGGAAGAGCAGGGATATCACAACTACTGGATAGAACAAGTAACCTAGCTGTTTGTAGTCATTTAAGGAGAGTGACCTCGCCTTTGACACGATCTCAACCTCATTTTGAAGCAAGAGACTTACACTCCACTCAATGGGGAAGGTTATGTCCAAATGAAACACCAGAAGGACCGAACTGTGGTCTAGTAAAAAATCTTGCACTTGCTGTTGAAATATCAGAAGGATTCTCTGAAAAAGAATTAGAAACTGTTCTGAAGGACTTAGGAATCAAAGAAATAACTAAACGTGTAACTGGATCTCGTATATATCTAAATGGCGATCTCATTGGTATGCATCCAAATGGAGAAGAACTCGTACAGAAATTACGAGAGAAACGAAGAAAAGGTCTCTTAAGCAACGAAATCAACATTTGTTACGACGCAGAAGGAAATGACGTTATTGTAAACTGCGACTGCGGCAGACTTCGAAGGCCAATTCTAGTCGTTGAAAACGGTAAACTTTTGTTAACTGATAAATATCTAAGTGAACTTAAGGAAGGAACGAAGAAATGGATTGATCTTATAAATGAAGGCATCGTAGAATATGTAGATGCTGAGGAAGAAGAAAACGCACTAATTGCTTTAACAAAAAAGGATATCACTCCGGATCATACGCATATGGAACTTGATCCTATGTGCATACTTGGTATCGGTGCTTCTTTGGTTCCATATCCTGAACACAATTCCTCTCCAAGAATTACTATGGGTGCAGGTATGGGTAAGCAATCCTTAGGTTTTGGAGCAGCAAACTACAGGATACGTCCAGATACAAGAGGGCATTTGCTGCATTATCCTCAGATGCCGCTGGTGCAAACCCATCCCATTAAATACATTAAATTCAGAGAGCGTCCTGCAGGTCAAAACTTTATTGTCGCGGTTGCATCTTTTCAGGGATATAACATGGAAGATGCACTTGTTATGAGTAAATCCGCTATTGAACGAGGACTTGCCAGAAGCTCATTTATGCGAACATACAACAGTGAAGAAAAACGGTATCCTGGTGGCCAGGAGGATCATTTTTAAATCCCTAATCCTGACTGCAGAGGCGTAAGAAGCGAGGACGCCTACAATAATCTCGGCGAAGATGGTTTAATATCCCCAGAATGCAACGTAAATGGAGGAGACGTACTGATAGGAAAAACTTCACCGCCACGATTTCTTGAAGAACCAACTGACTTTCTCACACCTCAAAAAAGACGAGAAACATCAGTCACTGTCCAACATGGTGAGGGAGGCGTTGTCGATAAAGTAATGCTTTCTGAATCAGTTAATGGTTCACGAATGGTTAAAATAAAAGTAAGAGAACAACGTATTCCTGAATATGGCGATAAATTTGCCTCAAAACATGGACAAAAGGGAGTAATAGGATATATTGTACCTCAAGAAAATATGCCGTTCACAGAAAGTGGTATGTCTCCAGATCTTGTGATTAACCCACATGCAATACCTTCAAGAATGACAGTTGCGCATGTACTAGAAATGATAGGTGGAAAAGTAGGATCACTGGAGGGAAGAGTTGTGGAAGGAACAGCATTTAGCGGGGAGCCTGAAGAAAAATTAAGAGAAGCGTTAGTAAAAAATGGATTTAAACATAACGGAAAAGAACTCTTTTATGATGGAACAACAGGACAACCGTTAGAATGTGATGTTTTTATTGGATGTATTTATTATCAAAAATTACACCATATGGTAGCAGGAAAAATACACGCACGATCCCGAGGGCCCGTCCAGATATTAACAAGACAGCCAACGGAAGGAAGAGCAAGAGAAGGTGGACTTCGATTCGGAGAGATGGAACGAGATTGTCTCATCGGTCATGGTGCATCGATGGTAATTAAAGACAGGTTGCTTGATGAATCTGATATCACCATGAAATATGTCTGTAACACCTGTGGCCATATTGCAATGATTGATAGACATGGAAGATTACATTGCTCAATCTGTGGCGATAAAGCAGACATCAGTCCTGTTGAAATGAGTTATGCGTTCAAACTGTTACTTGACGAATTAAAATCTTTGGTTGTTGTACCAAGAATTAGATTAAAATCACTTGTATAGGAGAGAAAAGAATGCCAAGACCAAGAAGTGTCACAAAAAAGATCGGAAGCCTTGAATTTTCTGTTCTTTCACCAAATGAAATTAGAAAAATGAGTGCGACAAAAGTAATCACTGCAGATACCTATGACGATGATGGGTTTCCAATCACCATGGGACTTATGGATCAACGGTTAAGTGTCATTGAACCGGGATTGCGATGTAAAACCTGTGGTCTGAAAGTTGGAAAAGATAAATGTCCCGGGCATTTCGGACATATTGATCTTGCAATGCCTGTTATCCATGTAGGTTTTGTAAAAACATTACGAAATAGTCTACGTTCAACATGTCGAGGATGCGGTAGAGTACTCCTTCCCGATAAACAAATAGAAGAATATAAAACAATAATTGAGAAAAACAAAAGAGAAGGAAGAGACAATGCATATGTGTTTAAAAGTCTCATCGCAGAATGTGTAAAAAAAGAATCCTGTCCTCGATGCGGCCATGTGACAAGTAAAATTGAACTAGATAAACCAACTTCTTTTCGAGAAGCTGGGAAGAAACTGACTCCAACCGAAATACGAGAATGGTTGGAAAGAATCCCTGATGAAGATCTTCCACTCGTCGATATCAATAAAAAATCAGCACGACCTGAATGGACGATACTCACTGTTTTACCGGTTCCTCCAGTTACTGTACGACCTTCGGTGACACTTGAATCAGGAGAACGATCTGAAGATGATCTCACCCACAAGCTTGTTGATGTCATTCGTATTAATCAAAGACTGCAAGAAAACAGAGATGCCGGAGCCCCTCAATTGATCGTTGAGGATTTATGGGAACTTCTTCAATATCATGTGACAACTTATTTAGATAATCAAACGTCAGGGATACCACCTGCAAGGCATCGATCAGGTCGACCGTTAAAGACACTTG
>JAUWCF010000028.1 GCA_030609445.1 Thermoplasmatota archaeon
AACGACTTTGCAGGAATCAGGTTGGAAGAATCAGATAGAAACGATATATTCAACAACATTATTGAAAACAATGGAGATTGTTGGGGTATATCTCTTGACTCATTGAGCAAACAGAATAGTATCGTTGAAAATCTTGTATCAAACAACTACGGTGGAATAAAAATTTCAGGGGTCAGTAAACAAAATGAATTAATTGATAACGTCGTATCAGATAATGATCTAGAAGGTATTTTGATAGAAGGACTCAGTATTGGTAATACTATTGAAGGCAACAATATAACCAACAACAATTTTGGAGGAATTAAAATTTCATCCAGTGGCCAAAACATCATTAACGAAAACAATATTGAAAACAACAGCATGGAAGGACTCCTCATTGAGACCAGCAACAGCAACATCATTACAAAAAACAATTTCATTGGAAATAAGAGACAGGCTAAATACCTATTTTCTTCTAGAAACAGTTGGGAAGGAAACTACTGGGACAACTGGATAGGAGTTAAACTTGACGCGCCAATTTTCAAGAGTTTTCCAAAAATCATTAAAGGAATCTTTTTGTTTAACATCGATTCAAGCCCAGCATTAGAACCATACGAGATATAAAACCAAAAACCCTTCTTTTCTCTTTTTTTACTAATCTAAAAGTTTTTTAGACTCAGCAACTTTTGGGTTATCAAATCCGCCTTTTTTTACTGTAACGATTGTTTCCATAAGTTTTAATTCAGAAATATTTTCTCCATATTGCTGAGTAAGAGCCTCATAAAATCTTTTTGCTGTCTTCAAATCCTCAGCCATAAAGGACATAATCCAATCACAGTCACCATGAAGCCAAATACTATCTTCAACAATAACACCAATTCTTTCCCCTAGCTTATCCATAGTTCTTTCAACAATATCTTTTTCTGCAGGATTGCCAATAGGTAAACGTCGTCCTTTGATAAGCAGAATATAGGTTTTCATATTGATCTGTTCATCGTCAACAACAGCACGGTATCCCCAGATTGTTTTATTTTTCTCAAGTCGTTTTATGATTCTCCAAACCTTCTGCCTTGAAAAACCACATTTCTTTGCGATTTTATCAATGCTTTCTTTTGAATTCTTCTGAAGCTCGCGGAGTATTTTCTTTTCATCATTATCGATCTGTTTTCTACTACTTTTTGGCATACATTTCACCGCTCATATCTTAGTTATCTAGGATATTAATTTAGTTCTTATATTTTTTTATTATATTGGAAAAAATGAAATCAATAACAACTGTTAAAAAAACATATAAATCAGTTTTTATTCCCCGGCTTGATGGAAGTTATAATAATCACAATACTTGTAGCATATCTTTCATTATTAATAGGCATTGGCTTATATTCATCTAAAAAGGTTAAGTCAGCAAAAGGCTTTTTCCTTGCCGATAGGCACCTGAATTGGTTTCCAATTACAGCAACAATAACAGCTACAACAGTTGGCGGGTCTGCTACAATTGTTGCCGGTGGACGTATATATGCTCAAGGACTTCCAGCATTATGGTATGATATTGCAGGGGCACTTGGTCTTATTGTTCTTGGATTGTTTCTTGCAAAAAAAGTAAGACAAACAGGACTTTTCACACTTCCTGACATCACTGGACATTTATACGATAGCAATGTAAGATTTACTGCTGCAGTTTTAATATTCATTACAGAAATCGCTTGGGTTTCTCTTCTTATCCAAGCTTCAAGTCTAGTACTTTCGGTTATTGTATCATTTCAATATGAAATTATTCTAGTCATTATCACAGCTGCATTTATTGGATATACTCTTATCGGTGGACAATATGCCGTTGTCTATACAGATATAATTCAATTCTTTGTCATGATTATTGGAATCTGTTGTATCGCAGCACCATTACTGCTCTTTGAGGCTTTACCAAGCTTTGGCCAAATATCATCAACTGCTCTGTCTTTTCCAGTCAATAACAATATTGGATTTCTTACCGCAGGATCAATTTTCTTTATGACATTTATGCCACATATTGTTGGTCCTGATATTTATTCAAAGATACTTTGTGCAAAGGATGAAAAATCGGCAAAAAAAGGAGTTATCATTTCAGGTGTTTTCAAATTCATATTTGCAATTGCAATCGGAATAATTGCACTTTCAGCAATAGTGCTTTATCCGGGTCTTGAAAATGCATATGCTGCAATTCCAACTGCGGTATTTGGTCTTCCAGCAATTCTTGCTGGAATTATTCTTGCAGCGTTTGTATCTGTAATGCTTTCTTCTGCAGATTCATGTCTTCTTTCTGCAGGAACAATTCTAAGTGTTGATATAGTACGGAAGAAAAATATTTTTGTATCACGAATTGGGATACTTATAGTTGGTATTGTTGCACTTCTTCTTGCATTATTCGTAACTAACCTTGAATCATTTTTCGGCGTAAGTGGAATACTCAAAACACTTCAGCTTGCATATACCATATTTACTGCAGGTCTTACTATGCCGGTTATATTTGGGTTCTATAAAGAAAAGACAAAGGTTACTTCAAGAGGAGCATTTTGGAGTTTGATTCTTGGAGGCATTGTTTCAGTCATATGGCTATATTTTGCTCCAAATGGCGAATATGCAGTACTTGTCGGTCTTGCAGTTTCAATTATTCCACTGCTGGTGTTTAGAGAAAAGAAGGAACAGCTATCGTAAGTATACATAAATATACTTTTTACAACCAGTAAAACTGAGCAAAGGAACAAACCATATTTTTATATACTGATTGAGTTATAATTGTCTTGGGACAGAAAAAATATGAAGAAAATCATAACAATATTTGCGGTTATATTTATACTAGTAAATCTTCCTACAGTATTTGCAGAAAATAAGATGTCAGATGAAAGTACCAACTTGCCGCCAAGATTTAGCTGGCGAGACATCGACGGAGTAGATTACACGACTTCGGTAAAAGATCAAAGACCAGCAGCAACTTGTGAAGCATATGCACTTGTTGCAGCACTCGAAACTCTTGTTCAATATCAAGTAGGCTATCCATTTGATTGTGATCTATCAGAGGCGCATCTGTTCTTCTATCCAGGAGGAATAGCTAATCGGGGTGTTAACGTCACCCATGCAGCAGATTACTTAATAGATCATGGAGTCCCTGACGAAGGATGTTTTCCAGATCCTCACAGGCCTTATGATTTTCCTTTTGAAAGCATCTCTGGATGGGAAGAGAGAACAGTAAAGATCACAGATTGGGGATGGGTTGAGAATAACGTTGAAGCAATAAAACAGGCGTTAGTTGATTACGGTCCACTTGTCATCTGTATGCTAACAAGAAATGATTTCTTTTATTACAAAGAGGGCATCTATACGCCACGTGGCCGAATACGAGGAGGGCATGTCATCACAATCACCGGCTATGACGATATCCATCAATGCTTGGAGATAAAAAACACCGGCGGCGATGACTGGGGAGAGGATGGATATATACGTGTTTCTTATGATGCTGACGCTCCTGAACATCCCTTTCTCTGGCCGTTCTACGGCGGCACTGGAATTATGTATATTGATGGAGTTTATGGCAACTTTATGCCAGATGTACCAAAAATCCAGATCGAAAAACCATCAATTCATCATACCTATCTTTTCGGTCGACAAATTCCAACCCTATTGAAAAAACTACCAATTCAAGCAGCAGCTCCTCGGATAATAGGAAAAATGAAAGTTGAAACTCAAACCTCAAATACAGAAAGAGTTGAATTCTATTACGACGGTAAACTAGTATACACCGACAATCAAGAACCATACGAATGGCAACTTGACGCTTCATTTGGTCTACATACTATCGAGACATACGCATATAACCAGTACAATATTTCAAAAGATATTGTAGATGTTTTTGTAATTTTGTAACTGAAAAATATTATTCTGGATATCCGCCAATCATAAGACTTGGGTCACCAAGAAGTACAAATTCTTCGACAGTAAATGCATCATTTGGTACGTCAGTAATATATTCATTCTGAGCCTGTGTCATCATCTGTCCTAACATTTCGCTGCTTTCATAGGCAGAAAAAAATTCAATAGACATTTTCCCTGCACCGCTGTCAACCCCGCCATATGCCGTTCTGGTTGCTCCAATTGTTGCAATCGCTCCACCACCAGCATGTTTGAGGAAATAATATGCAAAAACAGGAAGTGCTACAGAAGTATCAATATTTAATATCTTTGCAAGGAAATTGAACACCCGATATTCTTTATAATCAAGAACATCCTGCAGTACGAAATCAAGTTTTGCAGTAAGACACGCATCAAAAAACATAATTGGCAGCTTATACCCATTATCAAGATCCTTTATATATGGTGTTAAATAGCATTTTAAACGTCTAAGATGCGGCGGATACGTACCCATCCCATGTTCAAACCCATGGCCTGAATAATCAAGAAAACCTGCTCCCTCACTAATTGCATTGTTAATTGTTCTCCTATTGAAATTTCCCAATGAAGTCCAAATAATTGTAGGATCAAAATCAGACATTATCTCCATGATGATTTCATTGTTTTCTTCACCCTCATTACCTGGACTCCAGAAATAAGGAAATGTATTCCCACCAATAAATATCATGTTATAAAACCAATCCGGCCCATAGGTTTCAGTTTCATAATGAATGATCTTATCAACAACTACCTCTACTTCTTCAATCGAATCACAGGGAAGTCGTCCGACATGCACATCAGGATACAAATCGACATCATCCTCATTTTCCCCAAAGTTGTCATTATTATTTGTATCCCAACTAGAAAACTCACCATATTCATCATAGATATCAGCATAATACAAATCCGTTAGTGTATCGCTCTCAAAATGCCATAACGAAACTTTGCTAATTCGCATAGGAAGTTTGTAGATACTTCCAACAAGCATCACATACTCAACACCTAATGTTTCAAGTGCATCTTTTATGAAATATTTAATTTGTTCTGCTTCATCCCTTCCATAATATTCGTCATAGATTTCTTCAGTGGTCATAAGAGTCGTTGTAAGACCATGTGTGTTTTTATGTTGAATCAGAGGCTGCATCAATGCAGTAAATTCAGAAGGCGCAATAACAACAAGGTCATATTCATCAGAAAAATGAATCATCGACTGAGATGGCTCATACGCGATTTTAATGGTTGCTTCAGGCGTATAATAAAGTATGTTTTTCTGAGGAGAGTAAACAATAGGAGAGTACTGTATTGCAACAAATACAACATGAACATTGTCGTCTAGACCAGCGCCGAGATGATAGTTGAAACGAGTTTCTGGATACAGATCAGCATTTGAATATACTCCGTTGTTTTTTATGCGCACTTCTTCTTTAATATCCATTTTGAAAGAGGATACTGGTGTTGGTTCTGAAGCAGGGATAACCTCTTTTGACAATGGTAGTTCGTATACAGATGAAAAAGTGCAAGAAACATCTTTGATAGTCGTCCCAAATGGAAATGTAAAAAGCTTAGTGTATACCGGCAGAAGAGGATTTCCGGGTTCCCTCAAATAGGACGTTGCTTCATCAAGATGTACTTTGACATATTGATCATGTTCGCAAATAGTTGGTTCAGAAAACACAATTGATTCCAGAACGACATTTTCTTCGTTGTTATCTTCAGATATTGCACTTACGCCAAATCCACTTAAAACTAAAATCCCCACTAATACAATTGGTATTATTTTCTTCATATTTTTACCCTCTGACACAGATATAATATACTAACACACAATATATAAATTCTCCTACAAACACGTTTCTATTTTGATACCACTAGATGTTTTTCGTATCTTTAGGTATAAGTTCAACATGAGAGCAGCAAATAGTAAAACATGCTCTTAAGATGTGTGTCTTCCCCGGCGAGATAAAGGTTCACGTGAATAATCTTCAAAGGAATGTTTATCTCCTTCATTCACACGTACAACACCAATTTTTAAATCCCCGTTTTTTACAAGTTCTAAAATCCGTTCATCCAAGGGGTCTTTTTTGTTCAACAACGCCTTATAAGCCGAGTTCCACCGTCTGTTAGCAATAGGTGATTTATGCAATCCTATCTCCTCAAAATTCAAAAACAGTTGGTCTTATATAAATCCTTACAACATCTTTTAATTTGTCTTAGATTTATAAACAGTGTATTGATTATTCCTTGCAAATCAACAGAATTAAATGAATGGTGAATACTATGCTGTATTATATCCATGGATATCAATCAACCCCAGATGGAGATAAAGGAACTCTTTTCAGGGAGAAACTTAACGTTAAAGCAATAAAATATCGAGATTGTGAACCTGAAGATCTAATAATAGCTGACTGTCTGAAACGTATTTCTGAAGTGATACAAAATGATGAAAACGTTGTGTTAATCGGTTCATCTCTCGGAGGTTTTCTTGCAGCATCAACAGCTCTTCATAATTCTAACGTCAAAAAACTCATACTTCTCAACCCTGCGATTATACCGCCATCAACAAACCTTGATGATCATCAAAGCGTCCCAAAAAATATTCTTGAAGATATGATTGATGTAAGACTCTTTGAAAATAGATTAGATGCAGATATAATAATACTGAGAGGAACTGAAGATGACGTCGTTTCAGACAAATGGATTATAAAGTTTGCAACAGCACAAGAGGCAACAGTCAAGTTTTTACATGATGACCATAGATTTTCTCGCAACTTAACAAGACTGCCCACAATTATTTCTGATATTTTAAAATAGACATGCCCGCAAAAGTTATATCGCTGATAAATTCCAAAGCCTATCGCCAACAAAATGAATGTTTTTAATTGCCTTACCAGTTTTTTTACCTTTCATTTCTTCACCAGTTATAAGAGCTATCCCTACAGCAAGTGGTTTTTTATGTTTTTCATCACAAACCCATACATAATCATGTTCCTGAATGCATTCATCAGCATCAACAATACCTGGTGCCATAACATCTGCACCTTTTGTGACAAAACCAACTGCACCCATATCCACGATGACAAAATATTCTTTTGGTCGATATTTATACAATCCTCGTAACGTAAAAACTATGTCATCCTCAATTATCATAAAAGCTATATCGTTATCCACAAGTATAATCTTAAACTCTTCCAAATTTCCCATTTCAACAGAAGAACTACTGTCAAAAAAATCTGAACTAAATCTATTTTTCAGTGTCTGTATGAGTTGCTTTATCTCTTTGCTTTTTAACCGATGCCTATTTTTTATTTTTGCAGACATACCTAACGTCATCAACATAATGATTTTTAATGTTTACTTCAACAATCTCTGAAGACCAAACTATTATAAAGAGCATCTGTATTTCGTGTCTCCTAGGTAATAACCATGGAGAAACCTTTAAAACTCTTGCATGCAAGTCTCAACAGCCGAGTAATGGTAGAATTAAGAAACGGTGTAGAATATCATGGCATCTTAGACGGCTACGACGTTCCGCATATGAATCTTGTACTAAAAAACGCAGATGAAACAGTTAATACCGAACAAAAAGCAAAGCATGACACGGTCATTGTACGAGGAGACAACATTATTTATATATCACCTTAGGATAAAGAGGTAGGCTAATATGACAAAAGGAACAACATCCAGCTCTGGTGGTAAAAAAACCCATATCGCATGTAGAAGATGCGGGAAACATGCATTCCATGTACAGAAGAGAAGATGTGCTGCATGTGGATTTGGAGAAACAACTAAAATCAGACATTACAACTGGACTAAAAACAAATAAATACATTCTTTTAGATGACTCCAATGCATTAAAGGAAACAATAGTTTTTTATTGTGACTTATTTTTCATTACATGAACATATGAAAATTGTACCAATTGCATCTGACTCTCTTGGCATACGCTCAATGGCCACATATATAGAGACAAAAGATTGTAAAATATTAATTGATCCATCAGCAGCATTAGGCCCCAAAAGATATGGTCTTCCACCCCACAAAGAAGAACAAGAAGTACTTTTTAAAACAAAACTAAAAATTGCAGAACTTGCAGAGCAATGCAATATACTGACAATATCTCATTATCACTATGACCACTATGACCCAAATGAAGTATTTTACAAAGGAAAAAAAGTATTTGCAAAAGACATTGCAAAAGACATTAATAAGTCTCAAAAGCAGAGAGGGGCAGATTTTAAAAACACGATAGAAAACATCTGTGATCTAGAATACTGTGATGATTCAACACATCAAATCCAAGATACAACAATTACTTTTTCCCCTCCATTTTTCCATGGTCCAGAAAACGTACGACTTGGCTACGTCATCATGACAACAATTGATGACGGTAAAAAAAGAATTACACATTCTTCAGACGTCCAAGGACCAGTAACAACAAGTGCGAAAGACTATATCCTTGATCAAAAACCAGATATTCTCATCATGGATGGCCCACCCTCTATTTTTCTTGGCTGGAAATTTAGTAAACAAAACCTGCAGGATGCATCAGATAACCTCGTAGAAATAATAAAAACTTTGGGATGCCAAGTGATTCTTGATCATCATTTGTTAAGAGACTTAAAATATCTGGATGTCTTTTCGGAACCATATAACGCGGGTAAAGAAAAAGTGAAAACTTTCGCAGAATATTTAGGTAAGGAGAATAATACCCTTGAGGCACATAGGAAAGAATTATGGAGTAATTAACATGGGATTTAAAGAAAGATTGCAGAAAAGTATTGCAAAGCTAGAAAAAAAAGTTGAAAAAGAAGAAAAAAGAATTGAACATCTCGATGACGTTCTTCTGGTCGATGACCGTCAGCACCACGTTGTAGGTGCCCGGGTCCTCGTAGAAGTGGATCGGGTTGGCCAGGGTGCTGGGGTCCGTTCCGTCGTCGAAGTCCCAGGTGAAGCTGATGCGGCCCTCGCCATCG
>JAUWCF010000052.1 GCA_030609445.1 Thermoplasmatota archaeon
AACACCATATCCTGATTTTTTAATAGGCGGACCATACCATCCTGTAAAGTTGTAATCTGATTCTCCATAAACAACAAGATCAATCGTATGATTATACGGATCTTTCAGTACGACAACGCCTCCGTTGTTACTTAAAGTTAAATTTTTATCTCTCAGCATCTGTGCAACATCATCTCTTGAGTCTATTGCATATTCAAAATCCGGCAGCTTTCCTGTTTCTCTCTGAAATGCACTTGCATTTTGCGTAATATACACAGTCGATTTCGGATGTAGAGTTGTATTGTTGGGAAATATAATCTTTGTCGTATCATCCATTGTTTTACGTCGTTTATTTGTGATATACCATCCTGAAATATTTGTTGCATTATCTGTGGGATTATACAACGCGATATACTCATTTTTGACTTTTGGATGCGCATGATAATATACCTCAGTTATCACAATGTTTTTGCTCCCGTTTGACGGAAAGGTACGGTAGATTTTTATCTGCATTTCATAGTTGTTGTTAGATTCGTCAAACTCCTCATTATTGTTATTCTCATCAACCACGACAATAATTGTATGACTTCCACAGGTAACACCTAAGGTATCCCATTTAACAGAAGGATATTTCTGATATTTACTGATCAAATCATAGTGTTTACTTCCGATAGAATGATTTTCATCTAAAAAGTCGTAATAAAAAGATACATCAACATCTGTTGCGTTGTCATTTCCAATATTTTTTACATTTGCTTTAATTTTAATGATTTCTCCTTCACCAAATGTATTGTTTTTTCGACCTGACATATCATAAAATGTGCAGTTTGTGATGGTGATATCTGGTGCAAGAATTTCGATGGAAAATGTTATTTTATCTAACGTGCCGATGTCATGCTCGGATGTCGAAGAAATGGTGATATCTGTACTTCTGCAGCTGTTTTCTTGGCAGGGAATAATATGAAGGTTTATATGAGATATTTCGCCAGGGTTTAGAGAGACGGTGCTTTGATTTAATGATGCTGCCCATCCGCTTTGTATGGAATCAATTTTTATATGATAATCATCAGAGAAATCACCCATGTTTTTTATGGTAAAAGAAATGTCGAGTACTTCATGTCTTCTCACAAGATAAGAGGTCGTCAGGCATTCGGTATCAACATCATAGTCTCCTTGTATAATTGTTATATTTGAAATAGTGTGTAGTATGCTTTTGTTGTCTTCTACAAAGTGTAACGAGTAGTTTGTGCCTGCGGGAGATGGAATTTTATAGTAGCCAGGTTCTGAGATGAAATCCTCGTCTATTTTGTTATCTTCTGTCACATATATTCCGGTTATTGAGTCTGTGTTGTTTTTGATAATGACTGTTTTATTGTCAAAAATAGTATTGTTTTTCTTTGCTATTCCTACAGCGTATCCGCCGGTTGTCGCATTTGTGGTTGATTCATCCATATCCAATAGATATATCTTTTTAGATATCTCTCTAGATATATTATCTGATTTGACTTTTACAATCAAATATGCTGCATTATTATTCATTGTGTTATTTTTATATTCTTGATAGTCTCCTTTGAATCTGAGATATAACCAATCAGACCAGTTTCCATTTTCATCTGTTGTGATATCAAGATAAAAATAGGCCCATTGCCAGTCGCTTCCGTCCCAAAGTTGTGTTGCAGGAAAAGTGCTTGAAAGATTTCCAATGACATATGCTTTTATTTGGTAGTTTTGAAGGCAGCTGAAGTTTGTCATGTTTGTTTTTATGGCAAAAGGTATGCTGTAGTCAGAGTTGTTTTGTATCTTAGGAATATAGGTAGGATAGAAATCGATGTCAAGATGTGAATATATTATAATCGTGTTTCTGCTTCCCGGTGTTGGAATAACTCCGTCATAGAAATCTATGCTTGAGTCGTTTGTGTCTGTATCAGGATACCGGGAAAGTGAATGATTTACATCAACCAAAGCAGCGGGATATCCTGGTACATCTGGGTAGTCTTCTCCCCACTCCATAGCATCAATTATTGTTCCTGTACTGTTTTTTAGTATCAATTTATCTTTTTCGTTTCCCAATCCGTTTCCTATGCTTAGATCATCTACGTATAGTTTTATTGTTTCGTTTGAGATTGAATAGTTTTCATAGATTTTTGTTCCATGATCTGCAATGATAGCATATCCTTTTGATGGTATGATTGTTGTGCCATTGCCATGATCCAAATCCTCTTCAATTGTATCTTCTGAAAAATTGTCAATTAACATCCATCCTGAGACGTTTATTGATTGATTTGTAGGATTATACAGTTCAATCCATTCATTGTAGTTGTCATCTTCTTCTGGATCGTACATGACTTCGTTAATGAGAATTGCAGTAAGATTTTCCGATTCAGCTATATGATTAACCGTAAATAATATAATAAATAAAATAAATATGGCCATCGGCAGTCCAACATAATACATACTTTTTTTCAGATAACGTCCCCCATGCATTTAACAGAGGGCGGGGAGGGATTTGAACCCCCGTATGCGGATCTGCAGTCCGCCACATAGCCACTTTGTTACCCGCCCATTCTCCATATGAATTTTTGGAGTTATATGGCGAAGGATGTTGTTATGTGTCCTAAGCGTAACCGATATATTCAATTTTTGGTTTTAATTCTTTTGGTTTAATATTTTCACGTGTTTCTGATGTAAATACCCGTTCAATATAAGCTTTCATCTGATAAAAAGAGAAGACATATACAGTGGTGTGTGAAAGAGGCAGATTGCAGAATAGATGCTATTGTAGGTGAGAAACACCGTAAAAGTTATCATAAAGCAGCGACTTTACTTGTTGCAACAGCAGAAATACTTGCAAATCAATACAAGAAATCAGAAGGGGATGCATTACTAGAAAAATATCGTCAAAAATATCACCGTTATTCATCATTCAGACAAGAATTGCAAGTTGCGATAGGACGATCAAAGATATTTACATAACGATTGGAAATACATGGCTTTACTTAGGATAGTTTCCAGCTAACCGCTTTGTCCCCCACCCAAAACCACTGGTTACCTAACGTTATGTGTACCCTGTAAATTCAAAACCAAAAGATACTTATTTTAGTCGAACGGCATTGTTTTGTTATCAGGCAGTACCCACGAAATTTCTTAAAATAGTATCTTTTAATTCAATAGCAAAATTAATGTGACTTTCCGTAATTTTACTTCTTTCAAGCAATGCGAGTGCATAGGCAATCCGCAAAATAGAAAACTCAAGACTCCGGTATGATACACCTTCGATATTTGCATCCGTATTTAGAATATAATTTTTTATTGCCTTTTTAATTGCTGGTTCATCAGCTGGGTCAATTCGTGTTTTGGCATTTTTTGCCCAATTTAGATATGCTTTTACAACAAGGGAATAATCTTTTGCATTCTTACCCATAAAACTATCTATAATATCAGACACATACTCTGCTCGTTTTATCCTTGAAATTCGTGCAACTTTGAACGGAAAATCAAAACGATCAACAAGTGGCTTTTGAATTTTATTTATATCATTACAAGTTGCAATAACTCGAACTTCTGCTTTAAAGGCTTGTCGATTCTTCCCTTTGGTAATGATATACTCTCCTTCCTCCATGGCTTGCAGAAGACCATTTTGATCTTTAATCGACATTTTATCAAGTTCATCAACTAACAGAACCGAGCCGTTACTTCGAGCAAGCAAACCAGGATGGATTGTTTTACCACGAGCATCACCGACAAGACCTGTTTTTGATGTAAGCTCAGAGTTGACAAGAACTCCATCCATCTTTCGTCGCCACCAGTTCAATAATTCTGATTTACCTGTGCCAGGACCACCACAAAGCAAGATGTGAAGTCTCATCCGTAAATTAGGACGATCAGTTGTTACACCCATCAGAAGCGAACATTTCCGAATGATATCCCATTGTGTACCAACAAGATAAGGACAAATATGTTTAGAAAAAAACTCCAATGGATTTTCTTTGGCAACAATTTGAAAATATTCCTCTGTGTTCATCTATATCCCACAAAGATAAATCGGAATTAGGTATATTACTATTCTTCATAAAAACAAGTTGGGTTCAAAAATTGCGATAAACAACATTAAAGATTAAATATATCAATTCCTATCTTCGGGACTAAATAACAGTATTGGCCCCGTAGTGTAGTGGTTAACATAAGAGACTCTGGATCTCTAGTCACCAGTTCGAATCTGGTCGGGGCTGCCTTAAACATTCTAAATCCTAGTTCATTTAGGTGATAATATATGGATTCAACAAGTCATTTAACAAAGGATTTCATCAGAGACATAATTGATGAAGATATAAAGAATAACAAATACAGCGGTCGTGTTCATACAAGATTTCCGCCTGAACCCAACGGCTACCTTCACATTGGCCATGCAAAATCAATCTGTCTAAATTTTGGTATCGCGGAAGAATACAAGGGGTTGTGTAATCTTCGTTTTGACGACACTAATCCTTCAAAAGAAGAGCAAGAATATGTCCGATCGATAAAAGAAAATGTTCAATGGTTGGGATTTAATTGGGAGGATAGACTCTATTTTGCTTCAGATTATTTTGATCAAATGTATGGGTATGCCCTTCAACTAGTAAAAGACGGAAAAGCCTACGTCGATGATCTTTCGGCTAAAGAAATCAGTGAGTGTCGTGGCACATTAACAAAACCAGGAGTGAATAGCCCCTATCGAGATCGGTCAGTTGAAGAAAATCTTGATCTCTTTCAACGAATGAAAAATGGGGAATTTAAAGATGGAGAAAAGGTACTTCGAGCGAAAATTGATATGGCTCATCCAAACTTTAACATGCGTGACCCAATAATATACAGAATATTGCATGCTACTCATCATAATACAGCGGACAAATGGTGCATCTATCCTATGTACGACTGGGCACATGGTCTGGAAGACTCTATTGAAAACATTACTCATTCCATTTGTACTCTTGAATTTGAGAACCATCGACCTCTTTATGATTGGTTTTTAGACGCTCTTGGAGTCTATCATCCTCAGCAGATAGAATTTGCTCGTCTTAATCTCACTTACACGGTAATGAGCAAACGAATGCTTCTGGAGTTAGTAGAAGGAGGATGTGTAAATGGATGGGATGATCCACGCTTGCCCACTATCAGTGGAATGCGTAAACGAGGATACTCACCGTCTTCAATTAGGGCTTTCTGTAGTCGAATTGGTGTGGCTAAAGTCAATAGTATGGTTGATTTTGACTTCCTTGAACATTGTGTTCGAGATGATTTAAATAAAACATCTCCCCGGTTTATGGGTGTTCTGCATCCTCTTAAGGTAGTTATTGAAAACTATCCAGAAGATAAAGTAGACGAGATGAAAGCCATAAACAACCCCGAGGATCCAGATGCTGGGACACGAAAGGTTCCCTTTACAAAAGAGTTGTATATCGAACAAAGGGATTTTATGGAGGATCCCCCAAAGAAGTTTTATCGGTTGGCACCAGGTCGTGAGATACGATTTAGATATGCATATTTTGTAACATGCAATGAAGTGATCAAAAAGAATAATAAGATCGTAGAGCTTCGATGCACTATTGATCCTGCAACCCGCGGCGGAAATGCTCCAGATGGAAGAAAGGTTAAATCAACTATTCATTGGGTTTCTGCAGCCCATGCAATTGATGCTGAGGTTCGCCTGTATGATAGATTGTTTACCGTTGATAACCCTGCTGGGCAAAAGGATACTGATTTTAAGGAATTTCTAAACCCCGACGCTCTTGAAGTATTAAAGTCGTGCAAAGTAGAACCAGCATTACAGAAATTAAAACCATTTGATCGATTTCAATTTGAACGCATTGGATATTTTTGCATAGATCCAGATACCAATGGAGAGAAACTTGTAATTAACAGGACCGTTGGCCTCCGTGACACATGGGCAAAGATACAAAAGAAACAACAACAAACAAAGAAGCAGAATTGATCAAACAACTAAAAAAAACAGAAATATCGAAATAACCAAAATACTAAATATGAATATTACAATCCCTTCCGTCAATCTCATAAACGATGGCCCTGTAGTGTAGTGGTTAACATTTTGGCCTTTGGAGCCAGCGACAGCGGTTCGAATCCGCTCAGGGCTGCCTAAAACTATATGTTATGTTTTTAAGGACGCTTCAATATAAAACGGAAGGTATTTTTGGTATTTTAGAAAAGGAAGATAAAGCAATAAATTATTTTTTGTTTTAAATGAGAGTTCGAGCAAAAATACCCCATTAATTATGCAAAGCCATAAAACCTATCTATTGGTAAATCTGCATATTGCCAAAAGAGCATTAACGCTGCAAAAGAAGTGTTTGAAAAAAAATAGTTACATAGTCATTCGTGACAAACCATTTTTTGGACGACTTTCAGAAAGTGATGCAAGAAAACCAAGAAAACCTGTAAAAATATCAGTTAAAAGAAATCCAACAAGAGAAACAACAAGAATCTCCTCCTCAAGCACATTAAAATGACAAACAGAACAAAATAAAAAAATTGCTGCTGCCTCTCGAGTTCCCAATCCAGCAAACGTTATAGGAATAAAACCTATAATATTGGCTATAGGATACAAGAGAAGAAAATAGAGATAAGGAATATCAAGTCCAAGAGCAAGTACGATAAAATACTCCTGAGAAAAAATAATAATCCACGTAAAAATACCAAGAATCATTGGAATCATTAATTTTTTAATACTCGGAAAATCTGTATAAAACGTATCAACAAACCTGATCAGATGCTTTTTAAAATTCTTCGGAAT
>JAUWCF010000072.1 GCA_030609445.1 Thermoplasmatota archaeon
GTCATGAAATAATGCGATGGTCTCAGCCAGACGAAGTGCATTTTGATTGAGATCCAGGGATTTGCCTAACTGAAGGATCTCCTTACAAACACGTAACGAGTGTTCTTCTTTAAGTCTGATATTCTCCTGGATTTTTGGATCTTCCGAGTAAAAACTTTTTACGTAATTTCGAAACCATGAATGGAAAAAGGTAGTGTCTACATTAGTTTCTATCATGTTTATTCCTATTGTTGTTTAGCTTTTTTCAGCACCAGAACGACTTTACTCTTCATCATGGAACGGTCTCCCATCGGAAAGCGTGTAGATATCCTCTTTGGGATATTTCAGGAAATCACAGGCGGGGTTTGTGGCTGCTGCCTGAAGCCATTCAATTTTATGCATGTCGTTTTCTTCAGGCACCAGGTGACTTACGCGGACACGAGTCGATCCGGTGATGGGGAGTGTTTCGTCTGGAATGAGATGGTGCCGGGCGTCGATTGTTCCTGTTATTTCAATGGCTTTTGTTGCGGCTTGCATTTCTGGTTTTTCTCTTCTTGTATGGATTGATGTTCGACTATGTTTAGGTGTGTTCAAGCTTTTCTGATAACACAATTGGTTCTTCTTTAATTTCTATGCCACTATCTCTAAATTTTGTTATAACTGACTCAGGTAATGGATTTTTTGCTTTCGGATTTAGATATAACTCTTTAATAATCTCGCATCCATCACTAAAGCAATGAGAATAGCATAAGATTGCAGAAATGATTGTATTGTCCATTACAGATTCTCCGTTTTCCCAACAAACAATCTCTCCATTTGTCCTCCATACTATGCCATCGTAGAGCGCTTTTTGAATATTTCTACGCTCAGGGATGCATGATGGCTCTAAATACAGAACAATGATGCCAGGATGAAAATTTGATAATTGTCGATTAGATTTATGCTCAATTTTATCTTTGTAAGTTTTTGGTCTCTGGAACTTAAAAGACCCTCCTTTAATTCCCAGACCAAAATCATATATATAATTCGTTTCTGGTCCTTTTTTAATTGTAACTTCGATAAAAATTTCTGCCACATCATCACAAATTTTAATATCCGCTTTTCTTCCAGAATCAGAATCTGGAATTGGCGGTTCAAGTTCTACCTGACGAAATCCCATATTTTTAAATAGAGAAGCAATTTCAATTTCTGCTGAAGTGCTATTGTACTGATCTCTAGATATCAGAGTATCGTAAAAATGCTTTTTATTTCGCTTAATCTCATCCTGCATAGTCGCTAAATATTCCTCTAAATGGTCGATAAAATGAAGCGAGTGTCTATCGTTTTCATCATAAATGAATTGCCTTGCCAGCGAGTGCATATCTTCTTTCTCTTTCCTGAACTCTGATTCAAACCATTCTTTTGTGAATATCTTGGCAATGTTCGGATAATTGTTAGGAACAGCAGACGCATCCAAATTCTTGCTTTCTCTCATTTTTCCTCTACCACCCTTATCTCCTCCTACGTCAGCCAATACGACTCATAAACCAGTCTGTCAATCTGTCCATCAACAATTTTCATTTGCATTTCAAGATTTATAATCAACGTTGGGATTTTCTTTAATGGCATCATCTTCTAAAAGTTTTAATAATCGTTTATCCATCTGATTGAAAGTTCCCTTAAGCTCTTCAGCATATTTATCTGCTAATTTAGTTAATTCATCATCTTTTTCCCAATCGTGTGTCCAATATAATTCTCCTATTTTTCCATCAATTTCCATTTTCTTCGACTTTTCCTTCTTTGAAACAAAAAACGCAAGTGAAAACAGAACATTTCTGATATTCTGAAGTGCTTGTATTGTAATATTAAAAAACTCGTCAATATCCATATGATATTCTTTATGTTCCAAGGGGGTTTCTGATGAATCATACGGATAGGTTAAATTTTCAACATCAACCATATTATGTAAGACAAAACATCGATGGACAAGATAGTCTCGAACTAATCTCCATCTCTTAAATTCTTGTTTTTCCAAATCTTTTCTGATACTGTCTAAGGCAACAAGGTCCATTTGACATTCATTATTTTTTAAAATTTCAGTTTTATTAAAAATGCTGTTACTACACCAAAACGAAATTGATTTATCGGGTACACCCAATTCTTCATAATCATTGAGAAAAAAAGCAACTTTATCATAAGTGTTCATTGCTGTTAAGAATGCATTTTTCAACAATTCGACATTGAAAAGGTAATTTAGGCTATAATCAGGTTCATATCTTTGTTTATCTAAAAATAATAATTCATTGGGTCTAAATTGTGAAAGAGTAAGTAAAGATCGAGAGGTCCTATAATCATCAACAAGAGCAAACCATTTCTTGAATAGTTCGTAAGGTTTTTTATATTCATTTATGGATGTTATAAATCCAATTTGTATTAGATCGAGAGTGCTACATTCACACTCGTTACAATCGAAATGGACATTTAAAAATAAGGCATGCTTTTCACAAAAATCGTAATAAAATGTTTTGAAATTCACTTCTGGCTCTGAATATAAATTAAAAGATTCACCATGAAGTGCCCTATTTTTTGGCATTTGTTCTTCTAACATTGCTTCTAAGTCAATTTTTATTTTATTTTTGTTAATAAAATCCCGTACCAATTCTTTTTTGGTATCTTCAATCTCAAAATCAGGATACATCTCCAACTCAATAGCGAGATAAATCATTGCATCCAAGAATAATTTAGTTTGATCACCCTCGTGTTCGGTTAATTTCGATAAACGCCAACAAGATACACCCCTATTCCCCCAAACATTGCAATGTTTGTTATCCAAAAGAATCGCTTTATCATAGCATTCGATGGCTTCTAAATACCTACCAAGGTAATCTAATGTGTTTCCTTTATTAATCCAGACATCAGGCTGATTCTCATTTATCTCCAAAGACTCTTGAAAATAGCTTTTTGTTTGCTCCAAGTTATTTATGATATCTAGACTTAATTTTCCGGAAGACTCCTTAAACTCACTCATTGCTAATTTATAAAATGCATTCCCCTTATTTAACAAATAATGCGTTTTGTTGTTGGGATCAATTTCCATTGCTATATTTAGATGATCTATAGCCTCAGAAATTTGTGATTTTGTTTTAATAGAGCCATCCCAAAACTCGATTAAAATGGAAGCCTTTGCATTTCGAGCGGGGATGTTATTCTTATCTACTTTTAAGATTTCATTTATTTTAGCTAATGCTTTATCATATTCCTTTCTTTCGTAATGTGACCAAGACTCATCATACAACCTTTTCAAATCCTGATTACTCAGCATCATAACTTCATTGCTGTTTTGTATATCCATAAAATAACACACCCACTTATTCAAAGACACCTTCTACTATTTTTATCTCCTTCTCCGTCAAACCATATAAATCATAAACCAGCCTGTCAATCTGTTCATCAACAATCTTTATCTGCCGCTCGTAAAGCTCTTTATCTCGCTCCATTCTCGTCTCATGGTGTTTCTTATGGAGTTCAAGCATGTTATCCACCAAAACTACGAGTTTATCGTGCTTTTCTACCCCCTCAGGATTGCCAAAATCTATCGTGCGGATTGGTAGTTGCTCAAGATGTTGCTTTTTGATTTCCGCCAAAGCCTCCCCCTTTTCTGGATTAATTGCACGATAACAAAAATCACAGAATGATGAATTTAGGATGCCAAAAATATATTTCAGGTTGTAGTTACGATCTTTAGGCAAAATTATATGAAGATTGTTACGGCATATGAATTTGTTGTCAATCAACGTGCAAATAATTCGGTCACCAGTCTGTCGGCATACAATCTTTTCTGATGCCTCGAAAATTTTTGGATCACGAGGAGCTGCCAACCATGGTCCATAACTAATCCAGTAGTTATTGTCCCAATGATTTACATAACGCTGTATAAGGCTACCGCGCAAAAGCGGGCGGAATGAATCATCTTGTTTAATTTCAGAAACGTATGGCTTAGTCTCAACAATTTCTCTTGTTTGTGGAGGTTTTCCCTTCCCCTTTTCAAAAGGTTTTACTCCGTTCTTAATCAAGAAAATATCATCTACATGGACTGATTCTGAATTGATCTTTGTGAGCAGAGCATGTTCTTTTTCGGTCAATAGAATGTTAAACGGATCGCCGTTGGGAGACTGCCAGAACGATTGCGGAATCGCACGTTGAAGGGATTCGCTTTCTGATTGAACCGTTACTAAAACCTTGTGCTGTTGTCGTTCTGCATTCTGGATGATCACTATTTCACAATCCACAGTGGCGCTCTTGAATATTTTACGGGTGAAGTGAACAATTTCATCGATGCTGAAGTTATTCAGGATGAATGTGCGAAATTGTGCAGCGGAAAAGATCAATTCCCATGTGTTGGGGGTGATAAACCCAAGACAGCCGTTTGTCTTGAGCAAATGCCCCAAACAACGTTTATAGAACAGCAAGTAACTATCCAGAGATGATGGGCAATTTTTGTATTCTTTAAGCAAATATGCCTTATCAGATTTACCGAAAAATGCTCCGTACGGCGGATTCCCAATCACACAATCAAACCCACCCCCGCTCATAATCTCCCCAAACCCCTTCACCTCATCAGCCCAGTCAAACACATTGACCCGCCGCATCTCATCTTCATCGAAAAGTCTCATCTGCCCCGTATCGTAAAAATCCGGCCCAATGAGCGAATTCCCACATTTGATATTTCCCCCAAGATTCGGAAGCACACCCTCCATTCCCA
This sequence comes from Thermoplasmatota archaeon, assembly GCA_030609445.1. Classification (GTDB taxonomy): domain Archaea; phylum Thermoplasmatota; class E2; order DHVEG-1; family DHVEG-1; genus JAUWYM01. Next base: position 4,721 of record JAUWCF010000072.1, read on the forward strand.
ATTTCACCTGATGGTCAATGCTATCCCTGCTTTCGTTCTCAAGCACCTTCAATTGCAAACTCAGCTTCGTGACCTCAACCGCCTGCGAATCAATATCAACACCGTAGATGTTGTTCAGAAGGATCCTCTTCTTCTCATCTGTTGTCAGATACCATTCATTATCCCTGACCTGAAAAACCGCCTTCTTGTGCTTCTTCGGCTTGTTCTCCATGTACCAGTCCAGATGATATTGTAAAAGATACGTGTATGCACCAATAAGAAAACTTCCGGAACCGCATGCAGGGTCAAGTATCGTTATCTTCGCAATCTCTTCCGGCGTCTTCCCCTCCACCAGTTTACCAACCGTGTTCCTGACAATATAATCAACAATATACTGAGGCGTATAATACACGCCACCGGCTTTTTTAACATCTGGCTTCGTTTCTACCTTTGCCTGATGCCCCGCAGTCAGCCTGATGACCTTGCCAAGAAACTGCTCGTACACGTTGCCCAATATCTCAACGCCGAGAACTGAGAACTCATACGGCGATATTGGATAATACAAACTCCCTATAATCGTTTTCAAGACTTTATCATCAATTCTCAATGTTGGCGTTATCTTATCATAGCCAAAATCAAATATGCCGCTGTTGTATTTGGATTCTGCCAGCTTGAAATGATTCAGCAAGCGCATGTAAACGTCGGTGGATTCGGCTGCCGGCTGCATCTGTCCATAAGGTTCGATCCCCCGGTCTTCGCAAATCCGTAGGAATATGATCCTGTCTATTATCTTCTGCACTGCATAGTTCAACTCGTAGATAGACACATCCGGATTACGAAGAGCAATGTTTTTAGCCAGCAGTTCACGCCATCTCTCAATCTCCTTTAGAAATTCACTATCAACTTCGGCTGTACCCCTCTTGCCTTTCGTTGATTGTACATGCCGGTCAAAACTTCCTTTGAGGATCGCTTCTTTTGAAAAGACATCGTATATCTCATCAAACTTATCGAGATATTCTTCAAACGTGTAATAAGCGATCCTCCCCACGCTGACTTTATCTGTTTGATTGGGCTTGATCCGGCAATCGAAGACTGAGAACTCCTCGAAATCTGTTACGATAGACAATGGCAGTTTTGCACTCCATGCATACCTCCTCAACTGGTATGATGGGCTGACGTCCTCTTTTATATTCACAGAAG
>JAUWCF010000064.1 GCA_030609445.1 Thermoplasmatota archaeon
TATTAAAACATGTTACAATCGTTATTGTTGCTATTAGCATCGTTATAATCAAAGCAAGAGGGATTAACGCAATTAACACGATAAAGCATCCGATCGCACTTGAAGTAGAAAGACCTAAAGGCTGTGGTATATCTCCACGTGATAGACTTATTGCAGACTCATCAATACTTTGTCGTAACAATGACGGATCATTCTTGATAAGACTCAGTTGATGTCTAACTTCATCCATGCTTATATCGTTTTTACTTAGTATCTCTACCATATTGGGATTCGTCTCAAATCTATCTACTATTACGTTGAGGATTTCTGGTTTTATTTCAATAAGTTTTATCGCCCGGTTAATCATCTGCTCAAACGATGACGGTCTAGAAAGAAATAGATTCAGCATGTTTCCTTTTCCCACGTAACATGTATCTATCTTCATTGAATAATCTTTATAAACAGAACGTTGCGAGCGAACAGCAAAAAGAGGTGATCTGATATTTCCTTCTTTAGTATTTGATTTTACAACATTTGTCCCTACAACAGAGGAGAGCGGCAACATGATCATGAAAACAGCAGCTAAAATACTTATAATCAATATTTTCTTATTCATTTTACCCCCAAAGTATCTATATCTGTTTTAGTATTTAAACACATCGCATGTACGGAAGAAAAAAGACTGCACAGAGGCAATAAGTAGTTTGTTTGTTATTAAGCATACGACAATTATCACGAGGCACCCTGTAAAAGAACCTCTTCGAAGATATAAAACTCGATATTGTACCGCGTCATCTGACAATCATCTGGCTCGGTGAATGTCCCCCCCATAAGTGTATTACTAAAAATAAATGAGTCCACAAAAACAGCAATCTTTCCTGTTTTTCCTGAAAGATCGTTATGTACTTCAACAACGTAGAGATAGGTTTGATTTGTTTCATTGATGACAAGTTTTTCGCCACCTGAAACTGTTAGATATGGTGATGTATTATTTCCAATCGTTAAGTTTTCAATCATATATTTTAAATCGAGATTGGATATATTGCGATTGATGTACATCCCAAAAGGTTCGAGTGCATCATTTGCTGTTGAATCCATATTTGTTATGCTATCCATAACAAGAACTCGTCCGCCATTTTCAACAAAAGTAGTTATTTTTTCAACATCTTCTACCTTGAAATCTTTTGTTGGATTTATAAATACAATGATGTCATCTTTCTGTATCGCTGCGTCTAATGTTTTTTCAAGTGATGGAATACAGCCAACGCGTTGTGTCCAAACAAAAAATGTTCCATAATTGTCATATTCGTCAAAAAGTCCAATGCTTGGTTTGAGATCAACAGTATAATTTGAATATTCCTGATCAAAACAGACATCTACATAATCTGTATGAGCAGCAGGCAGAGAGTAATTCATATGGTTCATATATGAATATAGTGGAGCTGCTGTAGAAAACGAAAGAAACCCAATAAGAGTTAACAAAAACAGAATCTTTATCTTTTTATCATTTTTTAAGAGATATAATGATATGATTAAAGATATGATTGCAACTCCAAAAAGAATCGTATTAAGAGAAGGAATAGTATTTTCTCGGTTTAGATATTCTATTGCTCCAAGCGTAAATGCCTGGTATCCATCAGAAAACATCGAGAAACTGGAAAAAACCGTACTGTCGGAAAAAGCAACTACTCGTCCTTTTCCATATTTTACAGCAGCAACTTGTAAAAGAAGTCCATATTCTGATTCTGGTGAGGCAATTGATTCTCTAAAAAAGTTTTCAGTAGCATATGTTCCGGGTTCACCAATCAGTCTATTTCCCATGATTACATTTTCAGAATTAAGCGGGGCATCTAGTGTACAGGACGTCATAAACTCAAAACGTTTTAGATTCTGTACAATAACATGAGAAATCATCATGGTTGGTTCATAGACCGTCATCTCACCTGTTCCAAGTTCATAGGTTGCATCCATGTTGAATCTGATACCGAATTTTTCAGAGACTTGGTTGAGAAATGTATTCATCCCAAAAACATCGGTGTGATCACCAATAAGATACAAACCTCCGCCTCTTTCAACAAAACTGACAATAGATAATATTTCTTCATTTGAATAGCTGCTTGTTGGACATTTCAGAATTAAAATATCATACTGTTGTAAAAGATTAGGTGTTAGTTTGCTATCCACGTTTTGATCTATCTCATAATAATAATTCAGCCAGTTTGCTAATGAATAATAATTATATGTAGAATTTATCCCATACCATTCTTTATCAAGTGGACGGGTTGAATCCTCCCAGTCACTGTGATATTCATCAATTAGTATTTTCCCGCTCTTTATATTTCCGGGATCTTGATAAGTAAATGATCCAACCATGCAGAAGATGAAAATAAAAATCATTATAATTGCAAGGATCTGTTTTTTTGGAAGGCGGGATTCTTTGAAACAATCAATACTGATACAGCCATCCTTTAGAGGTAGTAGTTTCATGAGAAGCACTGTAAGAGGAAAAAAACTCAGTAAAATCAGAAACGGATCCCATAAAACATCAAGATCAAGTGTGTTTATGTATAAAAAGATGAAAGTAACATATCTAAGAATAAGGTACAAGAAACTAATAGTAAAAAACATGGTAATTAAAAGTACAGTTTTTTTCTTGCTGTTATAGAGTAGGAAGAAAAGAATCATTGCTCCAATTATTATGTTTAGCCACATGAAAAAACCTAATTTCTCCCAGGTGGTTGTAAACGAATATGTCTGTTGAATTGTTTGAACAAAAACAACTCCATTTCCAACCGTTGTTTTTAGACCAAGTAGGTTTCCAAAAAATGAAACAGGAATTGATAAAGCATCAGCTCTATGGCCATGAGAAACAAAAATACTGTACATGGGAATGAACGCTGTTTGTATGCTAAGAATTATTCCTGAAAGAATCATTCCCTTTGCTGCTGCATATGTTTTACTGCAATTTAACAATCTATTGGTTGCAAAAGGGAGAAATATACCAAGTGTGAGAATGATAAGTCCAATGTTGCATGGATAATTGATAATGAGAATAGAAAATATGAGGGGAATAAGAAAAAATAGATATCTTTTATCTATCTGAATCGATCCGCTTTTCCAGAAAGATAGGATGTTGCAGAGTATTCCTAAGACGAGAAACAAAATACTATACATTGGCTGAGGAGTTGTAAAGATCGGAAGGGAAAACAGCCAGCCTGCGGAGAGGAAAAATAGACCGAGCCATAATAGTCGTTTCATATTATTCTCCCATTTCTTTAAATTCATCAAGTATATGTTTCAGCATGAGTATGTTTCCGGGCCAGTAATCATAGATGGATTCGATATTTTTATCGAGAAGATATTGACTATCTGAAATTAGAAGAAGTCCACCGGAGCCATGTCTTACAAACACCATGAGATGATAATCAGTTACGATATCTTCACTCCAGGTGAAATTAAAGTTATAATATGATATGCCCGTGTTTTCGTTATATATTATTGGCCAGCTGTCTACAAATCTTGTCTCATTTTCATAGTCTCCAGAAGCACCCTCAGCATAGGGAACTGGTCCAAGTGGAATACCTTCAATATCAAGCTCAAAATTGTTAAGAAGATGCTGCGAGGCAGTTTTATCAGCATATCCTGTAGCGAGGACAACAAATCCTCCATCTGACATAAATTGTTTGAGGAATGTTATTTCATCTGAAGTAAATGTTTGTGTTGGGGCATTTAGTATGAGTATTTTTCCTCCATTTATTTTTTCTGTCGAGTATTCTCTGAGAAATATAGGGAGATACCCGTTTCTATTGAGATTGAGGATAAGGCCATTTAATGAATCATCGGTGAAAGCCTTCAGAGTAAATCGTTCTCCATGAGACATGTCAATGTAGACAACATCTCCAAGAAGATCTGTGCTACCTGTAATCGCAGGATTAATCGTTGCAGAACATATGAAAGCCAAACAAAGAATCAATGGGAGAAAGATAAAGGTAACATATGTTTTTTTCAAAAGGAAAAAAGCAATTATTGCTGCAGCTAGAAACAGTGTTGATATAGCAATTTTGATTAATTCTAAGGTTCCTGTTTTTTCATTATGTAGCCATGAAAAAACATCTTGGATAAATGGATATGAATACGCCATCGCTGAGTTTTGAAATGAAGACGTATCACCAAAGACAAGCACCTTTCCTGATCCATAGTAAGATCCTGCGACAAGAACAACATCTCCTAACTGTTCTCCATAACTGTATTCGTAATCTCCAAGATAGGCAAAATCCTCATTTGTTGGGTAGCCTTCATCTGAAAAAGCATATCTTCCCACAATAATTGGAAATGAAGAATAAGAAATATCAAGAGACGCACCGACACTTATCTGAATCTCATCTTTGCTCTGTATGTTTGATACAACTGGATGATGTAGTAGTTGGTAGCTTGTCAGCCATCTAAATTTTTCGTCAAGAGGGAGTGCTGAGTCAAATCGAAATTGGATTCCAGCTTGATCGAGTAAGTCATTTAAAGGCTGTTGAATCCCTCCAACATCTGTATGATCCCCCAATACCAATAATGAGCCACCGTTTTCTATAAAATTGTAGATAACGTTTTTTTCATTCTGAGAAAAAGATTTATTGATGTTTACAACAACAAAGACTTGTACATCTTTCAGAAGATCTTCGGTAACAATAGTTGACTGCACTATTGATACATAATCGGTTAAATTGACGTATCTCTTGATAGTCTTATATTCAGATTGGTTAGTATTATTGTTTGTTGTATTATTTATAATGATTTCTGGCTGAATGGTATTTAGAAATGTCGTAATGTTTTCTACCGCTATTTCACATTCATAGCCGGAAGCAGTCAGATAAATCGGTAAAAGACCAAACATGCCTGAGGCTTCTCTTCCGTATTTTCCATATTCAGGAATATCCCATGTGCCTAGCATGTTTTGTCCATAAAACAATATTTTCTGATCCGTTGAAGTGGTGTTTTCTTCACCGGTAAACGTTGTTATTGTTACCGTTGACATAAAAAGAAAAACAACGGTCCATACCATCCCGTTTTTAATCAGTTTTTTTGGTGTCAATTCTTTAAACCCAAATATATTCTTTTTTGATTCGTCATAACTATATTTTGAAACAGATAGATAGATTGGAAGAAGACAAAAGGTGAAGAGGATGAAATGCAGATAGATTCCATCAAATTCAACAAAACCCAAAATAATGATATAGAACATCCATAAGAGGAGAAGACCAAAGATAGATAACACAAATGTTTTCAGTATTGTTTGTTTATTTTTTGATAACAAAAAGAGGACGATGGAAAAAATTAGAAATACAATAACAATCCATAGTCCGCTTATTGATGGTCCAAGCATCAAAGATTTCCCGATAAGACGGCCGATAAGTCCTGTAAAAAGTAGTGAAAACTGGTGAATAACATTCCATAGTACTGGTATTGTCTGTATGAGAACGTAAAAGACGGCATAAACAAGAGAAGCTATTAATAGAAAATATATTTCTTTTCGCCGTAGTCCAAGTTCATTATGTGTTATCTCCACTCCTGATAATAATAGGGATATGCTTGCTATCCAGAGCATTGGTATTTCTGTAAATAAAAGCAATAGAAAAGAAAGTACAACAAGAAATAGTCCAAACAAGATTTTTACTCGCAAAGGATGGTTTCTGATAATGGCATGACATGTTTTTTTAATGGGGAGATTAAATATAACGAATCCTACGAGTAAATATATCGAGAAAACAAGCATGAGGAATTGATCATATATTCCAAGGTTACTTGATAGAGCATTTAATACTAAGAAAATTAACAGTAAATTAATATCAGTAGTTAGAGTAGATGCTACTATCTTCTTATCGTTTAGGGTTTTTCTAAATTTTTTACCCCACATACAGAGGAAGACATAACTTTAGAGGCCATATAATATTAGTGGTATATCTTTGTAAAAAGTGGTATTGTTTGTACTAATCTACTCGTGTGTAACCTACATGTGTAACCTACGTGGGATAATTATATAAGATATAAATTACATATAAATATTAGTAGTAAATAATTTAGGGGGTAAAATAAATTGAAAAAACTATTAGCAGTTGTTGGAATATGTATTTTTTTAGTAAGCATGACCGCTGGTGTAAGCATTGCTGATGTTAGTGAAGTAATGCAGCAAAATGAAAATAAAATTTCGATGCCGTTGTTTGATCCACCTAGTTATTTTGATCTGCG
>JAUWCF010000096.1 GCA_030609445.1 Thermoplasmatota archaeon
ATTGTAAAAGATCAACTATCACACAATGCAAATTCAAAAATCATTATTTTCACCCATTACCGAGACACCTCTTCATATGTATTAAAACAATTGGAATCTATCGATATCGCAAACCCTGTACGTTTCATTGGGCAAGCAGGCAGAGAAGGAGATAAAGGGCTAACGCAGAAAGAACAAATAAGAATATTACAAGAATTTAAAGGAGACAAATACAACGTTCTTATCGCAACATCAGTTGCTGAAGAAGGCCTTGATATTCCATCAACGGATCTTGTCATATTCTATGAACCAGTTCCTTCAGAGATACGCACAATTCAGAGACGAGGACGAACCGCAAGAAAAATGCCAGGAAAAGTAATTATTTTAATAACAAAAGGAACCCCTGATGAAGGATACTACTGGTCAGCTCGCCGGAAAGAACGAACAATGCGAAGCGAACTTGAAATACTTCGCTCATCATTAAACAAAACATACGAAGACACAAAAACATTTTATAGAAAAATAATACGAGAAGATAACCAAAAGAAATTGGAAGACTACTCCAGCAAAAAACAGATTAACATAATTATCGATCATCGAGAATCGCGTTCAAATGTATTACGATTTCTCGCTCAAAAAGACATAGCAATAGAAACACAACAATTAGATGTTGGCGACTACATACTCTCTTCCCGCATTGGTGTTGAACGAAAACAAGTCGATGACTTCTTAAGCTCACTTCTTGAAGGAAAACTGTTTATGCAGATGAGAAAACTACGAAACGCATATTCAAGACCAATATTAATAATTGAGGGCGAAGGACTTCTTACAAAAAGAAACATAAGCCATAACGCCATTTTTGGGAGTTTCGTCTCAATTATTGTCGATTTTGGCATTCCCATAATGACAACAGGTTCTGCTCGTGAAACCGCAGATTTCTTACAAGTCATGGCTAAACGAGAACAAAAAGAGGAAGGCAAAGCAGTAGCGATACGAGGAGAAAAATGGTCCATGTCCCCCTCAGAACAACAACAATTTATCATAGAGGGACTCCCTAATGTTTCAGCAGTTCTTGCACAGCGACTTCTTCAACATTTTGGATCAGTACGAACTGTTGCCAATGCATCTGAAAAAGAACTCTGTAACGTCCATGGCATCGGAAAAAACATTGCCGCTGAAATTGTGAAAGCCTTCAACTTAGAATATATGCATGGGTAACACGCCCCCCAAAATATTTTTATCTAACCTTCTACTTACCCTCCTTTCATAAAAGGTGAGTTCTATGCCAACTGACGGAAGAATTGAACAGATCTGCGACGGTTTAAGTATGCTGAGTGAAGATAATTCTATACCAAGAAATATTAGACGAGGAGCCGAAACTGTGAAACAACTTCTTTTAAACGATTCAGATCCGATTGATCTTCGTGTCGCCTCTGCTGTGTCAACGCTAGACGAACTTGCAAATGATCCAAATATTCCCCTACACGGCAGAACCCTTATTTGGAATATAATGAGTCGTTTGGAGGAACTAGCGTAAAGTATTTTTCCTAACAATTAAAAGACAAAACATTCATTAAAAAATAATTAAATAATGGGGTGAGAAAAAAATATGATACGGATAGGACAGGCAGGTATCCCTTTATCATGTAAAGGCCGTACCAATAAAGATGGAATTATTTATACACATACAGTTCTTGATCTAAATGCTATGGAGATACAATTCGTCCGAGGGCTCTATGTCATGCCCGAAGAAGAGGCAACAATTATAAAAGAATATTCGAAAGAAAACGATATTGAAATCCATGTGCATGCTCCATATTATATCAACTTAGCAGGAAATAGCGAAGAAACAGAAATGAGCTTTGAAAAGATCATGAAAGCAGCACAGATGGCTGATAAGATCGGGGCAAAAACAGTTGTGACTCATCCTGGTTTTTATGGTGAAAACAGCGAAAAGAAGACCTTAAAGCTGATTATCAAGCATACAAAAAAGTTAACTAGTATGTTAAAAAAAGAAAAAATCAAAGCAAAAATTGGCATTGAAACCATGGGTAAACAAAAAGTTTTTGGAACACTTGATGAAATAATTGAGATCTGCAGAAACGTAAAAGGAGTGGTCCCAGTAATAGATCTTGCACATATTCATGCACGAGAAAATGGTAGTCTTAAAAAAAGAGAGGACTATGAAAGAGTCTTTGAGAAACTCAAGCCGTTAAGATTAAAGCATTATCTCATGCATATAACCGGCGTCTTATATGAAAATGGCAATGAATATTATCATCTCCCCATCAAAAGAGGAGATATGCCAATAGCTCCGTTAATTGAGATTATTCTTGATAACAACTATAATGTAACACTTATTTCTGAGTCCCCCCTATTAGAACATGATGCAGTCTATATTCGTCTGCAGGTTGAAAAAGCAATTATGAAACGAACAGGAAAAGAAGAAGCATATTACAAAGATCTCTCTGAAGTTGTATGAAAAAAAAAGAAATGTATAAAGAATCTCTTGATTACATTCAATTTAAGTTGCAGGGTATCTTAGGAAACGTTACCTCCAATGATATCGATAATGTTAGTACCTTATTTTTTGAAGCACATCGTATTTTTGTGTATGGTGCAGGGCGGTCAGGTCATGTTGCAAAGGCATTTGCGATACGACTTGTTCATCTTGGATTTCAGACGTTTGTCATCGGAGAGACAATAGGTGCTCCTGTAAAAAAGGACGATATGGTATTTATTGTTACAGGTTCTGGAGAAACCATTCCTTCTGTAATGACTGCTGAAATTGCTAGAAATATTGGTGCAAAACTTGTCGTCGTCACAGGGGAAAAAGATTCACGTATCACAAAATTTGCCGATATTTCTATTGTTCTCTCTGCAGGATGTAAAGAAAAAGAAAGAAAGCAACTTGCTCCTCTTGGAACCTTATTTGAAGCTAGTGCATGGATACTTCTTGACAGCATCATTGCAGAACTTATGAAAAATAAAGGTGAAACCGAGGAATCTATGCAGTCACGTCATGCAACGTTGGAATAAGCATACAAAACATTTTTTTGTACTGGTATAACCCATATATTTTTAAAAGCCTTCTATCTACGGCTCTTAGAATGAGGCGAATGCTATGGCTAAACCTTCAACCTATACCCGTCAACCAATAGTAAGTGTTCTTGGTCATGTAGATCACGGAAAAACATCGCTATTAGACTTCATTCGAGGAACCACCGTCGTCTCAAGGGAATCAGGCGCAATAACACAGCATATCGGTGCAACAGAAGTACCAATTGACGTCATCTATAACGTCTGCGGAGACTTACTTACCAGTAAAAAATTCACACTGCCAGGGCTTTTATTTATCGACACACCAGGTCATCATGCCTTTACAACACTACGATCACGAGGAGGATCACTTGCAGATCTCGCAGTTCTCATTGTAGATGTTAATGAAGGATTCAGACCACAAACACATGAATCTGTAAACATCTTAAAACAATATAAAACACCGTTTATCATAGCAGCAAATAAGATCGATAAAATATCAGGATGGCAAAAAGGAAAAGGCATTGCAAAAACAAGAATCGAAAGTCAACGAATCCTTACAAAAACCTTGTTTGAAGAAAAACTGTATGACATCATAGGAATTATCTACGATAAAGGTTTTGAGTCAGATATCTACTACAATGTAAAAGATTTTAAAAAAGCACTTCCAATCATTCCTATTTCAGCAAAAACTGGGGAAGGAATTCCTGAACTATTGATGGTTCTTGTCGGTCTTGCACAACGATTTCTTGAAGAACAACTAACAACTGAATCAGGTGCTGGAAAAGGAACCGTCCTTGAAGTCAAGGAAGACGTGGGACTAGGGACAACTGTTGATGCAATAATATATAGCGGCACTATCCGAAAAGAAGATACCCTTATCTTTGGGACACAAGACGAACCACTCATCACAAAAATTAAGGCACTATTAAAACCAAAACCACTTGACGAAATCCGAGATCCACGAGAGCGATTTGATAATATCAACGAAGTTCATGCAGCATGCGGTATCAAAATCTCTGCAACAAACCTTGACAATGTCGTACCTGGCGCACCATTGAGAGTTGCACATGACGATATTGATGAATTGATTCGTGAAATCAAAGAGCAATCAAAGGTGAATATTGAACTTGATAAAGACGGGATTTTTATTAAAGCAGATACTATAGGTTCATTAGAAGCACTTGTAAAAGAATCAAGAGACAAAGGCATTCACATCAGAAAAGCAGAAATTGGAAATGTCTCAAAAAGAGATATCGTTGAGACAAGCGCTTATATAAACCCTTTAGAGAAAGTCATCTTTTCATTCAATGTGAAAGTTCTTCCCGAAGCAAAAGAAGAGCTGGCAGGTACTAATGTTACTCTTTTTGATGAAGACGTTATCTATACAATTATGGAAAACTACGACGTCTGGGTTGAAAAGAAAAAAGCAGAACTTGAACGAGAACGAAGACAGGACTATATCCATCCGGGGATGATTAAGTTTCTCCCAGAATATGTGTTTCGAGTCAGTCATCCTGCAGTCATTGGAGTAAGAGTACTTGCAGGGAGGATAAAAGACGGCATGCGACTTATGAGAGAGGATGGTAAAGTAATAGGCACAATTAGAGGCATACAATCTGAAAATAAATCTGTTGAGGAAGCAATTCAGGGACAAGAAGTTGCTATCTCAATTGAGGGCGTCACAGTTGGAAGACAAATCAGAGGAGATGACATCTTATATACCTCAATTCCTGAAAGCGACGCGAAAAAACTCAAAGAAATGGATGTCTTAAACATTGACGAAAAAGACGTTTTAAATAGAATTATTGAAATAAAAAGAAAGGGCGATAAGTTTTGGGGGATGTAACCCTATAAAAACACATATAAGCGGTCTCTAAATACGAGGTATCAGAAATGACAGAAATAAAACAGATCAAAAAAGCAGAAACACAAGCACTACAATCCATTGA
>JAUWCF010000125.1 GCA_030609445.1 Thermoplasmatota archaeon
GGATATCCTTTAACATTATCAAAAATCACTGGTTTTTCATCAAGAGAATAAATAATATTTGCAACCTCATACTTTACAGATACTTCTTTTTTAATGCGTACTAATTTGTTTTCTTTCTCTAGTTTTGAAAGAAAATCTCGCAAGTTCATTACTCAATTCCTCCATAGGATGCTCCAACTACAGTTTTTACTGTCTGATATCCTTCTTTTTCAATTGCGTTTGCAACGTCTTCTTGAAGTTCTTTACCTGGAGTAAGCGCAATCATATTGCCCCCAAGACCTCCACCGGTAAGTTTTGCACCAAATGCTCCTTGATCTCGTGCAACACTGACAAGGAAATCAAGCTCTCTTGAAGATACTCCAATCTGCTGTAAGAGTTTATGGTTTTCATTCATCAGCTTTCCAACTTCTTTAAAATCTCCAGTTTGAAGAGCATCTCTTGCAAGATAGGTGATATTTTCAGCTCTATCAAATATTTCTTTATACTTTTCAGGATTTTTCTCTTTTCTTTCCCGGACTCCTGCAACAGCTGCCACGGTATCTGCTACTTTCCCCGTGTTACCAATGACTATCTCAACTGGATTTCGCATAGAGATTTTTTCAATTATATTATTCTCTCCTTTTTGAAACCAGATAAGCCCACCAAATGTTGATGCCGTATTATCCACACCTGATGGAGTACCATGATATCCCATCTCTCCTTCATATGCGACATCATTGATTTCATCATCTGAAAGATTCATATCAAAATAATCTGAAAGTGCTCTTGCAATCGCAACGCAAGATGCTGCACTCGCGCCGATTCCACTTGCGCAGTAAAGATTTCCTTCTAAGGTGATTTTCAGTCCATTTTTTGATGCATTGATATTCATTTTCTTAACCATTCTATTCAAAGAATCCTTTTGTTGCTCCAGTTTATCCTCCTTATATTTTGGAGTTGCTTTTCTATTATCCTCAAGTTTCAATTCAGCTTCCTCCCATTGTTCTACCTTAGCAACAGTATGGTTTCCTATTGCTGAAACAATGGAGGGTATGCCGTAGACGACAAAGTGTTCATTAAAGAGTATAGCCTTTCCAAAACCAATGCCTCGTCCTTTCATGTTATCCCATTGACTTTCTCAGTTTCTGGGGTACAATACAAAAATTAGTATATTATTTTTATGGAATGAAATATTTCGAGCGGTTATATGTCACACCTGAAGCAATGAAGTGTGAAAGAAAGATATAAACAAAAGAAGTCCGTTGTGTTATTGTGTAGGGGTATATTTTCTCTGCATCAGTAAACAAAGTTAAATTGGAGGTATCTGATGAAACAGCATAAAAACAGTGGCTCATCAACAACTATTGTTAACTGGAGAAGAAAAATTTTATTTTATGAGTTTATTTTTTTAGAGTTTCTCGCAATAAAAATCGATTTTTTTTATAAACTTCTTATGAAATGGAGAAAACCCGTTTTTTTAAAAGAAATTAAGATGGCAAAAGTTACTGCAAAAGATAAAGTGTTTTTCATAGGATGTGGGATGCTTCCTTCAGCGCCTATGCTTATTGCAGAAGAAACAAACGCTACTGTCATTACAATTGATAATAATAAAAGAGCGTATCTGCTTGGAAAAGAATACGTCGAACGGAAAAATCTTTCTGATAAAGTAATTGTTGAATATGGAGATGGTATTAATTATCCAATTCAGGATTTTGATGTTATTTTTATTGCGATTAATGTCTGGCCGATTGATGAGGTTATAAGACATCTTTCAAAAAATATGAAACCTGCAGCAAGAGTGATGTGCAAAGGACTCAAAGATGATGTAACACAGTTTCTTGAATCCGGAGATCTCCTTGATGAATTTTCTGTTGAGGTGGTTTCTGATAATCCAAAAACTCAATCGTTTCTTCTCATAAAAAAATAGTATAACTCAATATGTTTGAAGATGATGGCATGAAGATGAAGGATAGACTTCGCAAGAGTATTGAAAAGAAAAGAAATACATTATCTACATCTGAAGTATTAGAAAAAAGTAGCAGGATTAAAAAAAGAATTTTTGAAATGGACTTATTTAGAGATGCACAAACTATTCTATTCTATGTATCTTATGGTAACGAAGTATACACGCATGATATGATAACAGAAAGCATTTCGCTGGGAAAAACAGTAGTTGTTCCAAAGTCAGTTACCAAAAATAATGCGTTAATATTATCCCGACTTACCGATTGGAATAACTTGGAAGTAGGTGCGTATAATATTTTAGAGCCGAAACAAGAATCAATCGAACAAGTAGACGTTGAATCGATTGATTTAATCATTGTCCCTGGCGTAGTATTTGATGAGAGTGGTAATCGAATTGGACATGGAAAAGGATACTATGACAGATTACTTAATGATTCTCAAAATATACCTAACATCGGACTTGCATTTGAGTTACAAATGATAGACAATATTGAATCTGAAAAACATGACGAGAAAATAGATGTCATTATAACTGAAGATAGAATAGTGAAATGCGATTGGTGAGATTATGAAAATAACCGCTTGCCCTAAATGTGGTAGTAAAAATATTTCTATGGGAACCATGGGATCAGGAGTTACTTTTGGGATTACTTCATGGAATGAAATGTGTAAAGATTGTGGTTACCAGGGTCAACCAATTGTATTTGATTCAGAAAAAAAATACAAAAAATTCCTTGTAGAAGTAAAACAAAAACCGCTTGATAAAAAGACTGAGTTAAAAGAAGAACCTTCTGTTGAAGATGAAGTAGATGAAGTTATTGATGTGTCACAGAAAGATAAAGATGTAGTAAAACTTCTTCAGGAGTATGAAAAAGAAAAAGTTAGTAATCCTATTTGGCCAAAGAATAAAGGGTGGTGGCCCGAAATTGGTGTAGCACTAGCTTTAGCAATACTAGCATATCTGTCAGGTTTGATCAGTGAAACTTCACGTATGGGCATCAACATAGCAATTCTTTACAACATTCTTTGTTTTGCTGCTAGTTTTGTCATTTTTCTGTTTGTTATAGTGATTATAGAGTATTTCCTAAGAAATGTACTAAATATCTTGAGTAAGTAACAATCTCTTTCAACTTATCTTTCTTTATTGCTTTTTTAAACGAAAATAAAACAGGTTTTCTGGATGTTTAACATGATAAGTGCCGTTAATCACTTTATTTTTTTTATATTTGGTGAGCAGTAGAAACAATTTAGAGTGTGGTATTTTCATAAACCTTTAAATATAATAGGTTCCTATTGATATAGTGTAAGGGAGGAAAAACAGTTTGATGAAAAAACTACTTGTATTTGGAATTGTGATTCTGTTCATTAGTGTGATTATTACTCCTCCAACTGGCATTACAGTAGGAAAGAAATCCACCATGCCGACATTCTGTAATGGTAATACTTTGTATGTTGGTGGGAGTGGACCTGAGAACTATACAAGGATTCAAGATGCAATAAACGACTCTAGCAATGGAGATACAATCTTTGTTTTCAATGGTACGTACTATGAGAATATTTTCATAGATAAGACAATAAATCTCATTGGTGAAGATAAGTATACTACTATTATTGATGGTGGCGTTAAAGAAAGATGTGATGTTGTTCATATTCGTCCCCAAGGAGATGGCGTACTATTATCTGGGTTTACTATACGATATAGTGGGCAAATCACTGGACAATTATGTTATGATGTTGGAGTTGAAATTCATTCTGATTACAATACCATCTCTGATAACATCATTGCAAATAACCACGATGGCATATTCATCTATGCGTCCAATAACAATAATATCATAAATAATGTCATC